>JAXJVZ010000130.1:0-4228 GCA_036308285.1 Agathobacter sp.
ACACAAAGCCCTTCAATTCCACCAGCATTCTTTTCAACTTTAATCTGTCCCATTTTAATCTCCTTAATTAAAAATCAATCTCATCTAAATATCTGTTAAGAGCATCCTGCCATGTTGGAAGTGGAGTAAATCCAGCTTCAACAAGCTTACTCTTCTCAAGACGGCTGTTAAAAGGTCGAGCAGCCTTAGATACACCATATTCAGCTGTAGTTACAGGACTAACTGTAACCTTATCCTCAGCATATTCGCCATGGCCCTTCTCAACTGCCTGACGGAAAATTTCCTTAGTAAAATCATACCAGCTGATATATCCGCCCTCATTAGTAGCATGATAATAACCATACTTATCTGTCTCTATCATATCTACAAGTAATCTTGCAAGATCATATGTGTATGTTGGTGTACCAATCTGGTCTGATACTACTGTAAGCTTATCATGGGACTTCGCAACATTTAACATAGTTTTGATAAAGTTCTTACCATTTACTCCAAATACCCATGCAATTCTTACTATAAAATACTTCTCCAATGTGTTTGCAACAGCAAGCTCGCCTTCGAGCTTAGTCTGACCATAAACATTAAGAGGCGCATAGTCTTTACAGTCCGGAGTCCAAGGAGTCTCTCCCTGACCATCGAATACATAATCTGTACTGATATAAACCATCTTGCAATCAAGCTTCTTACATACATCTGCGATGTTCTGTGTTCCACCTGCATTAATAGCACGAACCTTATCTACTTTATCTTCATCCTCTGCTAAATCAACAGCAGTCCATGCAGCACAGTGGACTACTACATCTGCTCCAGACTCAGTAATTGTCTTCTCAACTGCTGCCGCATCAGTTATATCCATTGACATATATGGCATTGTTGTAACTGCTGAGCCATCTGCTGCTCCACTGTACTCAGGGGCAATATCGCTGCCAATGCCTTCATACCCGCGCTTTGCAAGCTCATTCATTACATCATGACCTAACTGCCCAGCCACACCCGTAACTAAAACCTTCATATTTATCTCCAAATCTAACCATATGTAACTAACCAAATGGCCGTTACATGTTATTCCTAAATCTAAACATATGTAACTAACCAAATGACCATTACATATTATTCCTAAATCTAAACAAACATTACACTACTAGAAAACGTTGGAGATTTAACTCCCACTGATACGAATTTGAAATATAATCACCACTAGTAGAAGTGGGAGTCTTCTCCGTCTGAGATCAATTAACGGTTAGAATACATCTTATCGTAGTAGTTCTGATACTCGCCTGAGATAATTTCTTCCCACCACTCTTTGTTATCAAGATACCATTGAATTGTCTTCTTGATACCATCTTCGAACTTTGTCTCTGGTAACCATCCAAGCTCGTTGTGAATCTTTGTTGGGTCGATAGCGTAACGCATATCGTGTCCTTTACGGTCTCCTACATGTGTGATGAGGCTCTCTGGTTTTCCAAGCTCTTTACAGATAATCTTAACAATTTCAATGTTCTGCTTCTCGTTGTGTCCACCTACATTGTAAACCTCTCCAACCTTTCCATTGTGGATGATAAGGTCGATTGCCTTACAATGATCCTCTACATAGAGCCAGTCACGAACATTAAGACCTTCACCATATACAGGGAGTGGCTTATCATTTAAAGCATTAGCAATCATAAGAGGAATAAGCTTCTCCGGGAAGTGGTATGGTCCGTAGTTGTTTGAACAACGGCTGATTGTTACAGGTAGTCCATAAGTTCTGTGGTATGCTAAAACTAAAAGGTCAGCACCAGCCTTTGATGAGCTGTATGGGCTTGATGTATGGATTGGTGTATCCTCTGTAAAGAAAAGGTCAGGACGGTCAAGTGGAAGATCTCCATATACCTCATCTGTTGAAACCTGATGATAACGTGTAATTCCATACTCACGGCATGCATCCATAAGAGTAGCTGTACCAATAATATTTGTCTGAAGGAAAATCTCAGGGTTCTCGATAGAACGGTCAACGTGAGACTCAGCTGCAAAGTTAACAACGATATCCGGATGCTCCTCTTCAAATAATTTGTAAACACCCTCTCTGTCACAAATGTCTAACTTAACAAAACGGAAGTTAGGGTTGTCCATTACAGGCTTAAGTGTTGAAAGATTTCCAGCATATGTGAGCTTATCAATACATACGATTCTGTAATCCGGATACTTGTCTAACATATGAAATACAAAGTTACTACCAATAAATCCTGCTCCACCAGTTACGATAATTGTCATTATAAAATCCTCCTGAATTTTTATCCTTTATAATTTAATTATTAAATGTAATCTCTTCTATCTCTAACTAAATCTTTAATCAACAGAATCAGCTAATAATTTTAGTAAAGATTCTCCTGGTACTTTCCATCAATTACGTCCTTTAAATACTGACCGTACTGATTCTTCTTAAGTACCTCATACACTTCTAAAACATCGTCCTTTGTAATCCAGCCATTAAGATATGCAATCTCTTCAAGACATGCAATCTTGCGGTGCTGATGTGTCTCCACTGTCTTAACGAAATTTGTAGCCTCAACAAGTGACTCGTGAGTACCTGTATCAAGCCATGTGAATCCCTGACCTAAAAGCTCTACATTAAGACTGTTATCCTCTAAATATATTCTGTTAAGGTCTGTAATCTCTAATTCACCTCTTGCTGATGGCTTAAGGTTCTTAGCATATTCAACGACCTTGTTGTCATAGAAGTAAAGACCTGTTACACAGTAATTACTCTTTGGTTTTTCAGGCTTCTCTTCAATTGAGATTGCCTTTCCTTCATTATTGAATTCAACGATACCAAATCTCTCCGGATCATCTACATAATATCCAAATACTGTTGCGCCTTTTCCTGTCTCAGCATTTTGCACTGCTTCCTCAAGACGTTTCTTAAGGCCATGACCTGCAAAAATATTATCTCCTAATACCATTGCTACAGTGTCATTACCAATAAATTCCTCTCCAATAATAAATGCCTGGGCAAGTCCGTCCGGGCTTGGCTGAACAGCATAAGAAAGGTTAACACCATACTGATGTCCATCTCCTAATAATTCTTTAAATCTAGGTGTATCCTGTGGAGTAGAAATAATAAGAATGTCTCTAATTCCGGCATTCATAAGAACTGACATTGGATAATAAATCATCGGTTTGTCATAAATTGGAAGTAACTGCTTTGAAGTTACCATAGTAAGTGGGTAAAGGCGTGTACCTGAACCTCCCGCTAAGATAATACCTTTCATCTGTATCTCTCCTTTTCTCTTAGGTGTTGCTTGTATGTTTTGCAACCCCAATACATAATCCTGTATGTTACTGTAGACCCAATATATCATGGTGACGTAACGTCACCGCAATACCTTTTTTTATTTTTTTATAATTGGCTTCGGAATTACATTACTTTATTTCTTTTTAAATATTACTAATTTACTTATTACATAGTTTAGAGTAACTACAACTGCCTGCGAAAACAGTTTTACTAATATGCTGGGAAATCCGCATATAGTTATTAATATAAATAATATTGCTTCTTCAATTACCAGCGTCAGTAGTCTCCCAGAAAAAAAACCAAACATCTGAATCAAAAACTTCCAGACAGTTCTAGTCGGTGCGTCAAAAACCCAGATTTTATTCGTAATAAAAGAAAACATCACTGCAAAAACCCATGAATACGCATTGGCCAGCAATTCATTCATACCGAGTGTTATATCACAATATGCGTAGGTAGCCATACATACAAAAAAAGCCATGATTCCAAAAAATGAATACATAACAAATTCTCTATGCTTAATATATGCAGGAACAAACCTCTTCATATATGGCTGTTCCATAAATTTATCAATAAAATTCTTTTTATTATCCATACCCATATTTTAAAATGTTTATATTGAGTAGTCAATCAAAAAGATTACTATATAAATTGCACAAATACATTT
Organism: Agathobacter sp.; assembly: GCA_036308285.1. Classification (GTDB taxonomy): domain Bacteria; phylum Bacillota; class Clostridia; order Lachnospirales; family Lachnospiraceae; genus Roseburia. The sequence goes on from JAXJVZ010000130.1 coordinate 3,939, forward strand.
TACTGTGTTATAATATTTTATGTATTTTGCCATATGCTAATGGCAGTAATTTATGTGGGGGATAAAATGAAATCGCTTGAAAGATATGCAGAAAATATAAAAGAAATACGAAAGCTCTCCTCTCTTTCATTAGACGATATCACACACGCAGAAGAGTATGGAGATTTTTTGGCCACGAACTTTGTCAAAATCCGTGTTCTGGCAATGGAGAATATAGAGATTATAGATAAAGAGCTCACCCCATTACTCGACCCGGAGCACAACCTTTCTGACGAAGAATATGAAGCTCT
>JAXJVZ010000131.1:0-3508 GCA_036308285.1 Agathobacter sp.
ATTGCGAAAGTAGAATCTCAACTGTGTAGTATATTTGACGATGAGAAGATAGATTGTCTGGAAATTGAGCTTGGAGTTATTGTGAGACGAAAGACGGATAATGGATATGAATGGGGATTGGAGATTTAAAATTGAAGGGTAGTATTTTATATGGCTGGCTATTGAAATTGGTCAGCCATATATTGTAATTATTGGGAATGGTATTTTGGCTTGTTATATGTGGGAATAGGTCGTATAATTTAGGAAGACAAAAAAATGTTCAAAAAAGGCTTGTTTTCAGAATATTCTGAAAATTACATGCAAAAATGTGCTTTGGAGCCCGCTAAAATCAAGGGTTCCAGAGAGATACCGTAGAAATGAAGTAAGCCTGAGTAAGGGCATTTATCATGCGTTTTGTGAATGAATGGGTGGGGTTATAAATAGTTGCTGAAAAATATGAAAAGAAAAATGCAAGTTGTTCACTCAGTTCAGCAATCAGTTTATCTTTATTTCCAATGCTTCTGAGAACATATATCAACTCCTTCGGCTTAGTCCTAAACACAGCTATATCTTTATAATTTTCTAAGAACTTAGGATATTTCTGCACAATACTAATAATATGCTCTGCGTCTGTTAAGCTAAAGAAACTAGGCAACACATCAAGTTCAATACTTTTATTCTGACCCAATATAATTAAATGCATTAAGCGATATATATGTAATGTGCGAAAGGTTGTCAAGCTTTAAACCACTACTATTTATGGTATATTTGTAATAGAAATTATGTTTATTTTCAGAGGAAAAAACTCAGAAGATAAAGATTGTTGGATTTTTCTACAGAGAACTATTAGGAGGATTTTATGAATAATCAATTTATACAGGGAGTACTGTTTAATTGGAATAAAATCGATAACAACAGTTACTTGAAGAAAATAGAAGCCTTTCAAGGAATTGAACGACTTGATTTTAATAAGTCAGTCACTTTTTTTGTTGGGGAAAATGGTACTGGTAAATCAACCTTATTGGAGGCACTTGCTGTGGCTCATGGGTTCAATCCAGAGGGTGGAACAAAGAATTATGTTTTTTCTACGCATGATACTCACTCAGAATTATGTGATGCAATAAGAATTGCCAAAGGATACCGGAAGGAAAAATGGGGGTATTTTCTTAGAGCTGAAAGTTTCTATAATGTTGCAACACAAGAAGAGCAATATGCAGATATGGCACATCCCTCGGCTAAATATCATGAAAAGTCACATGGAGAAAGCTTTTTGGCATTAGCACAGAATAATTTGCAGGCAAATGGTTTGTACCTTTTTGATGAGCCAGAAGCTGCATTATCACCTCAAAGACAGCTTACATTGCTAATGGAAATATATAGATGTGCAAAGGAAGGCGCACAATTTTTTATAGTTACACACTCTCCTATTCTGTTAGGTATTCCAGATGCAGATATATTCAGTTTTGATGATGGAAGTATACATTTATGTGAATATGAGGAAACAGAAAGTTATCAGGTTACAGAAATGTTTATAAACAACAGGCGGGTGTTACTTGATAGACTATTAAAAGAATAGTTTATAAAACCCTAAGGTATAGTCCTACAATTGATATCTAACTAGCGCCAGTACAGTCTTGCCAATAACTGTCCAATTGATATATGATAGTATATATCAAAAGTACAACGTGAGAATGCAAAAGATGTAGTGAAGTATTTGGGGAAAACGGGGAAGTAAATATGGAGAAGTGGAAGCCTTTTTTATCAAAAGCAATATTAGCAGGTATATTTATAAATATAGCAGCCACAATATACTTATCAACTCCCGATAAGGTTGTTGGCTCAGTTCTATTTACATTCGGACTGTTCGCGGTGCTTGTCACTCAAAGCAATTTATACACAGGAATGGCCGGCTATTTTCCTATAAAACCAATTAAGGATATAGCTGTTGCATTAATTGGAAATATTGTCGGCTGTGTCTTATATTCAGTATGTTATTCATTTGTTGCAAGCTCTCAAAAACTCAGACCAATAGCTGCTTCATTATGTGATAGCAAATTCGAAGCACCATTAGGCAGCGTATTTTTTGCAAGTGTATTTTGCGGAATGCTGATGTTTATAGCAGTAGATACATATAACAAGAACAAAAATATTATTGGAATAATCGTCGTAGTTTTGTGCGTGTCCGGATTTATTCTGGCGGGCTTTGAGCATAGTATTGCAAATATTTCGTATATATGTCTGGCTCAATATGCCTTGTCAATAGAGATTTGTATAAGAATACTAATAATGATTATCGGAAACTTCATTGGAGCAGTTTTAGTACGCAAATTAGTTGGATAGGGTTATGAAGCATAGATTAGTGGAGATTGAGACTCCCACTGAGACAAATATTATCTATACTAACCACTTAAAGAAGTGGGAGTTTTCTCAAACTAGAGATAATTCATCACAGATAATGCTTTGGAGCAAGTGAGAGAAAGTTATGTTGTTCTAAATTGCTCCAATGTTTAGCTTAATGGCATTGCAGGTGACACGAAATGTGACAGTGGTGTTAAGTTGTGTTATATTTGGTTAAATTATAAGGGAGATGATAGATTGTGGGTAAGTTATTATATTGTAAAAATAAACCTTGTTATGATATTGAGAATAATCAGGTTTTGGATTCTAAATTAGTTCCATATTATATTCTTAAAGATTCTTCTATTACCAGATTTAACCAGTGGATAAAGTTAAGGTATAGTACAGGCTCTAATACATTTGCCAGGATGCTCAGAGGAATCACCTTCGGTCAGGGTAATAGACAATTAATAAATGAGAAGACATTTATGTTGTCATACTCTGACTGTTATTGGGTTAAAGATGAGAATAATACTATTAGATTTGAAGATGTGAGTCCATATTATACATCATTTTGGACAGGTAAATCTGAGTATCAGGGTGGAGCAGTACCAACACTTTACACCACAGGATATTTATCTAAAGAGTGGAGAGAATCGGGAAAACTCTTTAAAGCCGGTGATTTAGAGATAGAGATAGACTGCATTAATCTTTGCAAAGAATGCGGTGTATTTGTGGAGAATGGACGTGTTGTTGATGGGGGTATAGAATTAGATAACTTTACATCAGCAGATGTAATGCTAGTAACAGCCGAGTCCTCTGGCAAAATAGATGGTGAAAACTTTACAGATGAAGATGTGATAAGAGAATTTGGAATAGAGGCTGTTAGAATGTTTGCAATAGATGCAATTATTGGCAATGGTGATAGACATGCTGGCAATTTTGGATTTTTGCAGGATGCTAATACAGGTGAAGTATTGGGAATGAGTCCTTTATTTGATTTTGATCACGCATTAGATGATAGTAAAGAGGATGTGTCGGGATACTTACTGAGTACACTTATGAATTTAAATAATACCGAATATATTGATGAAGTTTTAAGGATTACAAATAAAGCATCTAATTTCTCAAGAACTATTTTTGCAAAGAGGGCACAAAATTTGAAAGATAAAATTTTGAATAGGTATAAAAA
>JAXJVZ010000132.1:0-2448 GCA_036308285.1 Agathobacter sp.
ATATCGTCGATTGTAAGACCTGTTCTCTCAAGAACCTTCTTTGTAGAAGCAACTGGTCCAACACCCATGATTTCTGGCTCTACTCCGCCAAGAGCTCCAGCCACCCATGTAGCAAGTGGCTTAACACCAAGCTCCTTAGCCTTCTCTTCGCTCATTACAACGATAGCTGCTGCACCATCGTTAATTCCTGAAGCGTTACCAGCTGTGATAAGTCCTCCCTGTTTTCCTGAACAGCACTTTAATGCTCCAAGGCTCTCAGCTGTTACACCAGCACGTGGTCCCTCATCCTTAACGAAGTCAACCATCTCTCTCTTAACCTTAACTGGTACTGGAACGATCTCATCGTCAAACTTACCAGCTGCGATAGCTGCTTCACACTTCTGCTGTGAGTTAGCTGAGAACTCATCTAACTCTTCTCTTGTAATACCATACTTGTCACATACGTTCTCTGCTGTGATCATCATGTGGTAGTTGTTAAATGCATCTGTTAATGCATCGTTAACCATTGTATCAATAATTGTTGCATTGTTCATTCTGTATCCGAAACGAGCCTTTGTCATTGCATATGGAGCCATTGACATGTTCTCCATACCACCAGCTACAACGATGTCAGCCTGTCCTGCTAAAATCTGTGTTGCTGCCTCGTTTACACACTTAAGACCAGATCCACATACAACGTTAAGTGTTACAGCTGGAACCTCGATTGGAAGTCCTGCCTTGATAGAAGCCTGACGAGCAACGTTCTGTCCCTGAGCTGCCTGAATAACGCATCCCATTAACACTTCGTCAACCTGATCTGCTGGAACACCTGCACGATTAAGAGCTTCCTTGATAACGATTGCTCCTAACTCAACTGCTGGAGTATTGCTTAATGCTCCACCCATCTTACCGATTGCAGTACGGCAAGCGCCTGCTAATACAACTTTCTTTGCCATAATTCGTATCTCCTTTTTATATTTAATAGCGTTTGTATTCGCTGTTAATTTTTTAACAATGTCATTTTACCACATATACTACTTAAATTCAATTTCTTTGTTGCTTTTTTTATAATATTTGTACAATTTTTATTTTTCTACCATATATAATTTAATAAAAAAGAAATAAATTTGTAAAAAAATAACAACTCTAACTGTTTATATGTTATATTCATTTTAACCAGAAAATTTTGGAGGGTAAAATATGCTTTTTATTCCAGCAGCTGAAATAGAAACCGGTATGCGACTTGCAAAACCTATATATAACAAAAACGGAGTCCTTCTCTATGAAAGAAACTCACCACTGACAGTTCAATCAATAAACAGTATTAGAAATTTTGGTTTGATTGGAATATATATTCTCGAGCCAGCGGAACCTCTTCCTCCACTTTCAGAAGAGGATTTGGAATTTGAACAGAATCAGACTGTCTATTTGTTTCATCTTAAGGAATGCTTTAGCTGCATCCAGAAAAGAAAACCACTTACCACTCTTCCGACTATGGTTAATGATATCATAAAAAAATACGGGGTATTAAATCATCGTATCAACTTCAACCAGAATCTGAGAAGTGCTGATGATTTCGTATACAAGCACGCCATAAGCACAGCTATATTATCTGCAATGCTTTCACACGCGCTAGCTCTTTCGCCTAAACAGCAGGAAACCGTAATCAACGCCGCTCTTCTCAGCGGCTTTGGGTACATTTTCGTTCCACGTAATATTATGGAAAAAGGTAACGATCTTGAAAAAGGAGATCTTGATATAGTCCAGCAGTCTCTCGAGAGAGGCCTCTTTTTCCTCGAGCCATACACAGATGCTTATGAGCTCATTAAACAATATATTTATCAGGATAATCCTTCCAAAAGGCTTTATACTGATGATAATATTCTGCAGCTTCAGACAGACATCTTAAAAGTTGCAAATCACTATGACAATATTACCGGTATGATGCTTGGACATACTCCGCAGTCCGAAATTGTTGCAATGCAGAAGCTGATGAATTCACCAGAAGATTTTAATCCTGAAGTAGTACATGCTCTCGCGACATGTATTCACATAATCCCTGATGGCGCAAGCATTGACTTATCGACTGGCGATAAAGGAATCGTTCTTGCTGAGAATCCTAATGATTTCATGAAACCGCTCATTCTTCGTTTATCAAACAATCAGGTATACGATTTAAGCAACCCTGTAATTGCAAATCATATACATATTGTTGATATAATGAAAACCATGGACAATCGTATTCATATCGACAGCGAGACTTTAAAACATTTTTCTGCTGATAAGCGAATCAAAGAAGTTGCAGACCGCTTCAGAAGGGTTTTATATAACAAATAAAAATAAAAAATGGAAATTAACGACAAAAGCGAAAACTGCTAATCCGCAGTTTTCGCTTTTTATTTAATAATTCTAGATATTCTTTACTTTTGCAATATCAACAGGATTGATAACATCTGAAGCTGTCTCTAA
>JAXJVZ010000133.1:0-1822 GCA_036308285.1 Agathobacter sp.
AGCACAAAAGAGATGATAGCAAGTGTGCTATCAGAGAAATTTGATGTACTTAAGACAGATGGGAATTTCAATAATGAAATAGGTCTTCCGCTTACACTTTTCAGAATAAGAGAGAATCATCAGGTTGCGGTTGTGGAAATGGGAATCTCGGATTTTGGTGAGATGCACAGACTTGGAAAAATGGCAAAGCCTGATATTGCAGTAATTACAAATATAGGCTGCTGTCATCTGGAGAATCTTATTGACCGGGACGGAATTCTAAGGGCAAAGACAGAAGTTTTTGAACATATGCCAGCTGGTGCAGTTGCAGTTTTAAATGGTGATGATGATAAGCTTTCTACAAAGACTTCAGTAGGCAGTAATCCGTCTGTTTTTTATGGAATAGAAAATAGCAGCAGCTTTGATGATGGAAAACGCACTATTGAAAAGTCAATATATGCAAAGAATGTTGTAAATCTTGGCTTTGAGGGAATGAAGGCAACATTTGTTACTCCGGAAGGGGCTTTTGAGGCAGAGATTTCCATTCCGGGCGAGCACAATATTTACAATGCTCTTGCCGCAACAGCAGTAGGACTAAAGCTTGGACTTTCAATTACCGATATAAAGAGTGGTATTGAAAAAGCCAGAACTATTGCCGGACGAACCAATTTTATTAAGGTTAACGGGATGACAGTAATAGATGACTGCTATAATGCAAATCCTGTTTCCATGAAGACATCAGTTGAAGTATTATCCCATGCAGCAGGCAGAGCAATTGCAGTTCTCGGTGATATGGGTGAGCTTGGAGAGGATGAGGCCGCACTCCATTATGAGGTAGGTGAGGCTGTTGGAAAATACAAAATTCCAGTTCTCTTTGCGGCAGGAAAGCTTGCCAGGAATTATGCAAATGCGGCAAAGACTGTAAATCCTGACTGTGAGATTTATTATTTTGAGGACAGACAGGCGATGACAGAGGCGCTTACCGGTTTTGTAAAGGAAGGCGATTCTGTATTGGTTAAGGCTTCACACTTTATGGAATTCCCTAAGGTTGTTGAAGCGCTCTCAAAGTAGTTGTGCAAATGAAAATCCTTCGGCGGATTACAGGAATGCAGAGAAGATGTCAGCAAAGCTGACGCGTATTTTGAAGCAAGAACGCTGGAGTGTTCTTGAATATATTATAAAGTAAACATTCAGAGCCCCTTGTAATAAGAATTAATCGTGCGGTTTTGCGAATGTATGAGTGTGTTTCTGAATAGTTACAATAAATAAAAAATAAAAGGAGTTACAACACAATGGCACAAAATCCAATAGTAACAATTACAATGGCAAACGGCGATGTGATGAAGGCTGAACTTTATCCGGAAATCGCACCTAATACAGTTAATAACTTTATTAGTCTGATTAATCACAATTTCTACGATGGAGTAATTTTCCACAGAGTAATACGTGGATTTATGCTTCAGGGAGGAGACCCGGATGGAAGAGGAACAGGTGGCCCAGGCTACAGCATCAAGGGTGAATTTTCAAATAATGGCTTTATGAATGACCTTAAGCATACACCGGGAGTGCTTTCAATGGCACGTACAATGATTCCTGATTCAGCAGGAAGTCAGTTCTTTATTATGCACCAGGCTGCACCACATCTTGATGGTGAGTATGCAGCATTTGGTAAAATTATCGAGGGAATGGATGTAGTTAATAAGATTGCTGAGATGCCAACAGACTACACTGACCGTCCACTCGAGGATCAGGTTATGGAGACAGTCACAGTAGACACATTTGGTGTTGACTATCCAGAACCGGAAATAATTGAGTAATAATACCAGAAGGTATATTACTAAAT
>JAXJVZ010000134.1:0-8801 GCA_036308285.1 Agathobacter sp.
AAGGGACGTCTTCTTAGAGTTTACCAGCAGTACTTCATGGTAAGTAACGCTGCAAGACTTATCATCGCAGAGGCAGAGGCAAAGGGATCTAACTTACATGACCTTGCTGATTACGCTGCAGTACAGATTAACGATACACATCCTTCAATGGTTATTCCTGAGCTTATCAGACTCCTTCAGGAGAAGGGAATCCTTATGGATGAGGCTATCGAGATCGTATCTAAGGTTTGTGCTTATACTAACCACACAATCCTTGCAGAGGCTCTTGAGAAATGGCCAATCTACTTCCTTGACAAGGCAGTACCACAGTTAATGCCAATCATCCGTGAGTTAGATAACAAGGTACGTGCAAAGGTTTCTGATGAGACAACATACATCATCCAGGGAGACCTTGTTCATATGGCTAACATGGACATCCATTACGGATATTCTGTAAATGGTGTTGCTTACCTTCATACAGAGATTCTTAAGAATACAGAGCTTAATAACTTCTACAAGTTATATCCTGAGAAGTTCAACAACAAGACAAACGGTATTACATTCCGTCGTTGGTTAATGTCTTGTAACCCAGAGCTTTCAGCTTTCATCACAGAGCTTATCGGAGACGGATGGAAGAAGGATGCTAACGAGCTTGAGAAGCTTGGTAACTTCGTAAATGACGATGCAGCTCTTGAGAAGTTCATGGCAATCAAGGATGGAAAGAAGGCTGATCTTGCAGCTTACTTAAAGGATACACAGGGACTTGACGTACCTGCAGATTCAATCTTTGATATCCAGGTTAAGAGACTTCACGAGTACAAGAGACAGCAGCTTAATGTACTTTACATTATTCATAAATACTTTGAGATTAAGGCTGGAAAGAAGCCAACTACACCAATTACATGCTTCTTTGGTGCTAAGGCAGCTCCTGCTTACACAATCGCAAAAGATATCATCCATGCAATCCTTTGCTTACAGCAGATTATCAACAATGATCCAGAGGTAAGCCCATACCTTAAGGTATTCATGGTAGAGAACTACAATGTTACACTTGGTGAGAAGTTATTCCCAGCTGCTAACATTTCAGAGCAGATTTCACTTGCTTCAAAAGAGGCATCTGGAACAGGTAACATGAAGTTCATGCTTAACGGAGCTGTTACACTTGGAACAAGTGACGGAGCTAACGTTGAAATCGCAGAGCTTGTTGGAGATGACAACATCTACGTATTCGGTGAGGATTCACAGACAGTTATCGATCGTTATGAGAGAGGTGACTACTGCTCTAAGGATTACTATGATGAAGATGAAGACATCAAGCAGGCTGTTGACTTCTTAGTAAGCGACGAGATGATGAAGGTTGGTTCTAAGGAGAACCTTGAGAGACTTTACAATGAGCTTCTCAACAAGGATTGGTTTATGACATTCCCAGATTTCAAGTCTTATGTTGAGACAAAGGAAAAGGCATACGCTGATTACGAGAACAAGAAAGAATGGGCTAAGAAGAGCTTAGTAAATATTTCTAAGGCTGGCTTCTTCTCATCAGATAGAACAATTGAGCAGTACAACAATGATGTATGGCATCTTGAAGCTTAATTGAAATTTGTTAATATTATAAATTCCTAAATAAATAATCTTTCGATGACCGCACCGATTTTCGGTGCGGTTTTTACTTTCCAAGTGACTCTTTGTTATACCTGGAAAATATGCTATTATTAGATGTAGGCATTTATGATGTCAGCAAAGCTGACGGGAATTTCAAAGCAAGAACGCTGGAGCGTTCCTGAATAAAAGATAATGAGGGAATAAGATTATGAAGATGAAAACAAGACTTTCTATATGTAATACTGGCTGTAATATGCTTAAACTTTTTATGGCTGCGACAGCTGTTACAATAGTTTTTTTTCTTATGGGTTTTTTTGGCAGGATAAAAGGGCATGGAAGTCTTATGGAGGAGCCGGTTTTCTGGGGAATAGCTGTACTTATTGCAATTTTGATACTTGCAATAATTTTCTGGATTGGAATAATAATGGTTTATCTTACTTCAGTGCAGCTTGGAATCAGATACAGGGTTTTAGGAATAATATTTGGAATGATTCCAATTGCAAACATAATAATGCTTTACAAGATTGTTAAGACAGCAGGAGGAGAGGTTAGATTCGAACGTGAGAAGATAAAGCTTAATGAATCAAGAAAATCAGATAAAATATGTCAGACAAAGTATCCAATTCTTATGGTGCATGGGGTGTTTTTCAGGGATTTTGATCATTTTAACTATTGGGGAAGAATACCCGCAGAGTTAGAGGCTAACGGAGCAAAAATCTTCTATGGCAATCACAACAGTGCTGCTTCCGTAGAAGACAGTGCTAAGGAACTGGAGCTTAGAATCAGGGAGATAATTAAGAAGACAGGGTGTGAAAAAGTTAATGTTATAGCACATTCTAAAGGTGGACTGGATACAAGAACTGCAATAGCGCTTAACGGAATAGCTCCTTATGTAGCATCACTTACAACAATAAATACTCCTCACAGAGGCTGTGAATTTGCAGATTATCTTCTTAATAAGATTCCCCACAAAACACAGCTTACTGTGGCAAAGACTTATAATGCTGCAGCCGAGAAGCTTGGCGATAAGAATCCTGATTTCCTGGCGGCAGTTTTTGATCTGACCTCAGAAAATTGCAAAAAAAGAAATGAGATTGTAAAGGATTCCAAAGAGGTTTATTATCAATCTGTTGGCTCAAAACTAAATAAGAGTGCATCAGGTCAGTTTCCACTTAATTTTACATATAATCTGGTGAAGTATTTTGACGGACCTAATGATGGTCTCGTTGGTGAGAAATCCTTTGTCTGGGGAGATAGTTACCAGTTTCTTACTGTAAAAGGCAAGAGAGGTATTTCGCATGGTGATATGATTGATTTGAACAAGGAAAATATTCCGGGATTTGATGTTCGGGAATTTTTTGTACAGCTGGTTTATGATTTGAAAAAGAAAGGCTTTTAGAATATAATAAAAATAAAAATTTGGAGCAATATATGATTAGAAATATAATTAAAAAATGCTACGTGGGATTATTGATTACAACAATAGTTTTCGGAAATACAGGATGTGGCAGGGAAAAGACATCAGATCAGATTTCTTACAGAAAATATGGAATTAATTGCATAGAAGCTGGAAAATATGAAGAGGCGGTAAGCGCACTTCAGAAGGCTTTAGATGAGTCCGTTGGAGGAATCGGAGAATTAGAGCTTGATATCTGCATGTATAAGGCAAAGGCACAGTATCTTATGGGTGACATTGCAGCAGCAGAAGAGACTTATACAGCTGTAATAGAATACAATAATAGTGCGGATGCTTATTATTTAAGAGGCTGTATGTATTTTGCAACAGGAGATACAGCTAAGGCGGCTGAGGATTTTGCAAATGCTGTTAAGGAAGATAAAAATAATATTGAGCTTTATGTTGGAATTGTTGAAAACTTTAAGAAATACCAGTGTGAGGAAAAGGCTGCAGAATATATTAAGAAGGCAACTGAAATTAAATGTAAAAAGGCAGATGACTATATGCAGATGGGACGCATTTATATCTTAAGTGGTGACTACGATGCTGCGGTTAAGAGCCTCAATACTGCCATTGAAGAAGGCCAGGTGAAAGCTAATTTCTACATGGGGCAGGCATATGCAGCTAAGGGCGATGATACATTGGCCCAGACTTTTTATGAGGAATATATTGCAAAGGGAGAGGCTGACTCATATGAATTATTTGAAATTGGAAAGAGTCAGATGAGTAAAGAAGATTTTGCTACAGCAGTAACATATTTTAAAGCTGCACTTGAACTTGAAGAGGTTCCTAATAAGCAGGCTGTTTTAAGGAACCTTGCTATCTCATATGAGAAGATGGGGGATTTTGCATCAGCAAGAGATACTATGGCTGAGTATGTGAAGCTGTATCCGGAAGATGATGAGGCGAAGGAGGAATACACCTTCCTTCAGACAAGATAAGGAATAATTAATATGGCAGATGGAATTAAGATTGAAGAAATAGAGGAAAGAGTTATACTTGTTGGAGTAAGTGAGCAGGACGGAGATGATGCTGAGGATTCATTAGCAGAGCTTGCAGAGCTTGTTAAAACTGCGGGCGCGACAGTGGTAGGAACTCTTATTCAGAAAAGAGAGAGAATACATCCTGGAATGTATGTTGGAACTGGTAAGGTTGAAGAAATCGCAGCACTTGTTAACAGTACTAATGCTACAGGTATTGTCTGTGATGATGAATTATCACCTGCCCAGATTAAGAATCTTGAGATGATGCTGGACACGAAGGTAATGGACAGAACTCTGATAATTCTTGATATTTTTGCAGCAAGAGCAACTACCAGTGAAGGAAAGATTCAGGTCGAACTGGCTCAGCTTAAGTACAGATTAAGCCGTCTTTCAGGACTGGGAAAGAGTATGTCAAGACTTGGTGGAGGTATTGGTACAAGAGGACCGGGAGAGAAGAAGCTTGAGATAGACAGACGACTTATTAATGACAGAATTGCACAGCTTAGGAGAGAGTTAAGGGAAGTTCAAAAGCACAGAGAGATAACAAGAGCCAAGAGGGAAAAGAATCAGATTCCTGTTGTGGCAATTGTCGGATATACCAATGCAGGTAAATCTACTCTGCTTAATCATTTGACTGAGGCAGAGGTGCTTGAGGAGGATAAGCTTTTTGCAACGCTCGACCCAACTACCAGAGTGCTTGAGTTATCAGGAAGACAGGAGGTTCTTCTTACAGATACAGTAGGATTTATCAGAAAGCTTCCGCATCACCTTATAGAAGCCTTTAAGAGTACCCTTGAGGAGGCTAAATATGCAGATTATATTCTTCATGTGGTGGATTCTTCTAATCCACAGAGAGAGAAGCAGATGCATATAACTTACTCAACACTTGATGATTTGGGAGTTAAGGATAAAACAGTAATTACTCTTTTTAATAAGCAGGATTTAAGAACTGATGATGAGCCGCTTCATGATTTCAGGGCTGATTATGTGCTTAATATCTCAGCTGGTAAGGATGAAGGATTAGAGGAATTAAAGGTTTTATTAGAAGAGATATTAAGAGAGAATAAGATATATGTTGAGCGTGTTATTCCCTATGATAAGGCTGGAATAATCCAGATGATAAGAAAACATGGGGAATTATTATCAGAGGATTATGTTCCGGAAGGAATTGAAATAAAAGCATACGTACCAATGGAAGTGTATGGGAAAATCTGATCGATGGAGTAGACATGGCTGAGAAGAGAAGAAAAAGAGATACAATCCGCTGGGACAAGCTTGACAATACTGCAAACTTGTTTCCGTCAATAGCGGGAGAAAACATGACAAATGTATATAGAATAAGTGTTACTCTTACAGAGGAGATAATACCTGAATTATTGCAGCAGGCACTTGATATTGTTCTTCCTCAGATAGATGGTTTTAATGTTCGTCTTAGAACAGGAGTATTCTGGTATTATTTTGAAGAGAACGGTAAGATGGCACCTAAGGTTGTTAAGGAGAATAATTTTCCCTGCAGGTTTATCAGACCAAATAAGAACAGAAGTTATTTATTCAGGGTTACCTATTATGATTGCAGGATTAATCTTGAGGTTTTTCATGTTCTTACAGACGGAATGGGGGGAGTAAACTTCATAAGAGAGCTTACTTACCAGTATCTGAGACTGGCTCATCCGGAGCTTCTTCAAATAACCAAGGATGCCCTAAGTAGTGAGACTTCTTTAAATCGAGAGGACAGCTTTGTAAAGAACTATAAGAGAAGTAAGCAAAGTGGCTTCAATAAGGAAAAAGCATATGTAATCAAACAGGACAAATTGCAGGCGGGAGAGCTTGGAATAATGCATGGACTTATGTCTGTTCCCCAGCTAAGAGAGATGTGTCGTAAGAAGGATATGTCCATAAATGATTATCTTGTATCATGCTTTATCTGGAGTGTTTACACAGAGTGTTTACATAAGATGCCTTCGGATAAGGCTATACGAGTAGCCGTTCCGGTCAATTTAAGACCATATTTTAACTCTGTGACAACAAAGAATTTTTTTGTAATGGTATCAGCAGAGTTTAGACCAAAAGAAGAAAAGGAATACACCTTTGAGGAGATTGCAGAAAATGTGAAAACTTCCTTAAAATCGCAGATATCAAAGGAGCATCTTGAGGATTTGTTTTCTTATAGTGTATCTAACCAGAAGAATATTCTTATGAAACCGATTCCATTATTTATTAAAAAATGGGCAATGAGATTTGTATACAATAAATCAGCGGTTGCAAATACAACAACCATAACAAATATTGGAAATCTGACAGTCGATGAAGCATATAAGCCTTATATTGAACGTTTTCATGCCTTTATCCCTGTTTCGAAGAGCCAGTATATTAAGGGAACTATATGTTCTTATAAAGACACACTTGTTTTTACATTTACATCAATTTTCTCAGAGACCAGTATTCAGAGAGCCTTCTTTAGGAAAATTGCCGAGGATGGAATAGATGTGAAAATTGAAACTAATGGGGTATATTATGAGTAAATGCAATAATTGTAAAATTACTATTTTAGACGATACAAGTAGCTGTCCATTATGTCATCAGGTATTAGAGGGTGATGGATTAGAAGGATATGATATGTATCCGGATGTTAGAGGTAGTCAGAAGAAGTTTCGTCTGTTTGAAAACATTGTATTGTTTATTTCTATTGTGATTGCAATTTCAGTGCTTACAATTGATTATCTGGGAGGAAAAATTTTCGGTTGGAGCATGGTGGTTATTCTCGTATTAATATACGCAAACACATTAATCCGACTTGCAATAACAGGAAAGAGCGGATATGTTTTTAAGACAATAAGCATGGTAGTTATTGCAGTACTGGTACTGCTTGGAATAGACTATTCTACCGGTTACAGAGGCTGGGCACTAAATTATATTCTTCCAACAGGAATAATACTTATGGATATAGCAATACTTGTCGTTATGATTATCAATTTTAGAAACTGGCAAAGTTACATGATGACACAGATTCTTATGATACTTCTTAGTATAATTCCACTAGTGCTTCTGGCAGTTGGAGTTATAGATAATAAATATATGGCAATTGCCGCTATGGCAGCATCGCTCTTTTTGTTCCTTGGAACACTCATTATTGGAGATAAAAGAGCCAGAACTGAATTACAACGGAGATTTCATATATGATAGAGCATTGGAAGACTATTATTAGTAAAAAAGATGATATGGTAAACAATAAGGATTTCGATGGAGATTTTAAGTTATATGCACCGAAATTCGATGAAGAAGCTACAATAGACAAAGCTACAATAGGCAAAGCTGCAACAGGCAAAGCAAATGAAGGTAAAAATACTTGTGCAGATGTTAAAACAGATGATAAAGATGATGTAGATAGTGATTCAGGAGTTAGCATCAGAGGAAAAGTCGTTTCTGACCTTATTATGCATTTTACAAATGACTTTTCTATTGGAAAGAAAATTAAGACAGGTGAGCTTAGAAGGAAACTGGTAGAGCCAGCCTGGAAGGTTCCTGATTGCTTTACAATGACCCATATTGATATGCCGGATTTTACAATGAAATATCTGGCATCCAAAGAGAATCCTAATACTGACAGAGTAATTCTTCAATTGCACGGCGGTGGATATATGGGACGCGTACGCAATGCGTATTATGTATTTGCGGGTTTATATAACGAGGTAAGTGGAGGCTGCTGTGTACTGACTCCGGATTACAGAGTAGCACCGGAAGATCCATACCCGGCAGCTCTTAAGGATGCTGTCGAAGCATACAAATGGCTATTGGACAGAGGATACTCAGGGGAGCAGATTATAGTGGCAGGCGATTCAGCAGGGGGAGGACTTGCAATGTGCCTGACAATGTACCTAAGAGATCACAACATGCCCATGCCGGGTGGTATTGTTGCCATGTCGCCATGGACTGACCTTACTGCAAGTGGCGAAAGCTACACAACAAATTATGAAAAAGACCCACTATTCGGCAACACAAAAAACAGTTTAATTTATGAAAACGCATACGCAGGAGACCATGACAAAATGGACTGCTACATATCCCCATTGTTTGGAGACTTCAGAGGCTTCCCACCAATGTTAATTCAGGTCGGCTCCATCGAAATGTTACTCAGTGACTCAATAGAAGCCGCCGCCAAAGCAAGAAGCCAGGGCGTAAAAGTACGTCTGAGCGTATACGAAGGAATGTTCCACGTCTTCCAGATGGGCTACCTAAGCATCCCTGAGTCCAAACGCGCCTGGTCCGAAGTCAAGAAATTCCTAGAAGTAATTTCCTTCTGACAAAATTATAAAGCATATGTAATTATAAAGCATATGTAATTATAAAGCCTCCGGCGGATTGCATGGATGCGCAAAAAAGAAGATGTCATCTAATCTGACGCGCATTCCGCAGCAATAACGCCAAGGCCTTATTGAATAAAACTCGCTAAATGATGTCCCCCAAATTGCTACAAATTGTACAATAAAAATCGGGCCACTAACATATATACCTGATTTGCAGACCGTAAAGCAACATCGGCACTTAATGAGCACAGCGCCGAAAGGTGCTGCGCGAATTTAGTACCGCTATGTTGCGCCCCGAGCGAGAGCGTGTCTGAAATCAGGTATATATGTTAGTGGCCCGATTTTTAGCCATTAGCCAAAATTTTTAGCCAAAATCTATGTGGTTGCAGCCTTGCCAGTATATAATTGGTAATACTTGCCGTGCTTGGCGATAAGTTCGTCGTGGTTACCACGTTCGATGACGCGGCCCTGTTCAAG
>JAXJVZ010000135.1:0-2584 GCA_036308285.1 Agathobacter sp.
ACATAAAACGTTCCAAGTTCTGCTGGAAGATGATTTACTTCCATATTATCTCTTGTAGAAATCATGCAATCCGAATCAAGATCTGTTCCAACTACACACCTTGCTCCAAGCTTTAATGCAACTATTGATAATATTCCACTTCCACATCCAACATCAAGCACTTTAGGTTCAGAGCCTTTTACATACTTAAGAAGCTGCTTTATACATAGCTGGGTCGTCTCATGTTTTCCTGTTCCAAATGAAATTCCAGGATCAATCTCAATCAAAAATTTATCCTTATCCTCAGGCTTTAATTCTTCCCATGTTGGTTTAATCAGGATATCGTCAATTGTAAATGAAGTAAAATATTTCTTCCAGTTATTTATCCAGTCCAAATCTTCTGTCTCAGAAGAAGAAATAACTCCACTTCCAACTTCTACAATTTCTCTAAGTTCTTCCAAACTCTTTTTAACTTTTCTAAGAATCTCTGTCTGGTCACTGCCATCATCCTCAATATAAAAGCTTACATGGCTGATACCTTCATCTGGTGGAAGCTCTGGCAGAAAATCAATAAACATATCTGCCTGATCTTCTTTTGTAAGAGGAATATTATCCTCAATCTCAATTCCTTCAATTCCAAGATCCATAAGCATCGTACTCATGTAATCTTCTGCAACTGTTGTTGTCTCTATTGTATATTTTTTCCATTTCATAGACAGATTAACCTCTTCTCGTTTTTTGCTATCGCAATTATACCACATAAACAATAATGGTGCATGTTATTTATCACAAAGAAAACGGAGAATCATTTGATTCTCCGTAATGTACACAAAAACTATACAAATACCTTTCTAAGGTGATCATATTCTCTGTTAATCTCCTGAATAGTATTATTATCACCATCGAGATTATCAGGATGATATATCTTAATAAGATCCTTGTATCTTTTCTTAAGGGACTGCTTACTTCCAACTCCCGAAAAGAAAATATCTCCTTTTACAACACTGTTAAACTCTATCTTCTGCTGATTGCTTCTCGATTCGAATTCATTAACTCTGCTATAAAATTCCTTCTGCTTTTCTATGTGTTTTTTCTCTGAGGCTAACTTGATAAGTTCTTCCTCTAATATCTTAACTTTCATATCAAACAAGCGCTGTTGATGTTCCAGTCTGCGGTCTTCTATCTCAACCCTTCTGGTAAATTCACGTCGTTCTCTTTCTAGTAAGCGTCTTTGTTCATCTAATGCTTTACGTTCTTCGCTAAGCGTCATAGAATCATACTCCTACAAATATAAAAACCGTAAATATTGTGTCCAAACATGTTAACATCATACAATATTTAGTAGTAGAAATCTATAGGATTTTTGTCCTAAATCGACATTTTTCTACAAATCATCCAATGATTCTTTAAGTTTATCCATAAAACCTTTCTTCTTTGTTGGCGTTGCATTAGCTCCACCCTCTTTTGTTAATGAACCACCTGATAATTCATCAAACTTCTTAAGAGCCTCTTTTGCTTCCTTGCTAAGTCCAGTAGGAGTCTTAACAATAAGAGTTACATAATGGTCACCTCTTACATCCTTATTACGTGTAGAAGGCACACCTTTACCCTTAAGTCTGATTCTTGTACCAGTCTGTGTTCCCGGGGCAACTGTATAAATTATTTCTCCATCAACAGTCTTAATTCTTATATCTCCACCTAATGCTGCAATACCAAATGAAATAGAAGCATTTGAGAAAATATGCATATCTCTACGCTCAAAATTAGGGTTTGAAGATACAATTACCTCTACAAGTAAATCTCCTCTTGGTCCACCATTTCTTCCTGGTTCACCATAATCTCTTACTCTTATACACTGACCGTTATCAATTCCTGCCGGAATATCAACAGTTTTCTTAATCTTCTTTGCATTATATCCTGTACCACGGCATGTCGGACATTTTTCCTTGATAACCTGTCCTGTTCCCTGACACTCAGGACATGTCTGAACATTCTGAACCATTCCAAAAAGAGACTGCTGTGAGTAAACAACTTTACCCTTACCACCACACTTTGTACATGTTTCTTTACTAGTACCAGCCTTGGCCCCTGAACCATTACAATCAGAACAAGTCTCCTTATAATTGAATTCAATTTCTTTAGAACAGCCAAATACAGCTTCTTCAAAGGAAATTCTAACACTGAGCCTTATATTTGCACCCTTCGCTGGTCCATTATTATAGCTTCCTCTTGAACCACCAAAGAAATCACCAAAGATATCACCAAATATGTCACTAAAATCCATTCCTGAGAAATCAAATCCACCGCCACCGGCACCACCGTCGAATGCCGCATGACCAAACTGATCGTATTGTCTTCTCTTTTCAGGATCACTTAATACAGCATATGCTTCCTGACATTCTTTAAACTTCTCTTCGCATTCTTTATCATCCGGATGCATATCTGGATGATATTTCTTTGCAGTTTTTCTAAATGCTTTTTTAATCTCGTCGTCAGTTGCTGTCTTTGAGACTCCAAGCACCTCATAGTAATCTCTCTTGTCTGCCATCTTAAATCTCCAAAATAATATTTTATTCCAAAATTGCAGGACAAAATGAACCTAAAT
>JAXJVZ010000136.1:0-5492 GCA_036308285.1 Agathobacter sp.
AATGATAGCGGGAATGTGACAGAATTTTGCTGCAAGAACAACAGGTACTGAAACGAAACCGCCCTTAGAAAATACAACGTCAGGCTTGATTTTTCTCATAAGGGAAATCGCCTGGCCATATCCTTTAATAACTCTGAATGGATCAGAAAAGTTCTTAAGATCAAAATAACGGCGAAGCTTTCCAGAAGCAATACCGTGATATTTAATGCCCTGAGCCTCGATGAGCCCCTTTTCCATTCCGTTGTAAGAACCAATGTATTCTATATCATATCCAGCTTCCTTAAGGGAAGGCATAAGTGCAATATTTGGAGTGACATGTCCGGCAGTACCGCCACCAGTCATAACAATTTTCTTCATTATAAATACCTCTCTTTTATAGAAAAATTCAAGAATGTCCCAGTTAATAATTATATTTCCACTGAGATAAATAATGTCCCTTCTATATTATACTTCCATATTAAAAAGTCAATACCAAAGAATTTATGAAATATTATGTCGAAACTTGCGACCGAAAGTAGTTCTAATCATCTTTCGGGCAGACAGAAGAATGATTATAATAATATAGAAGAAACTATGAAAGAGGTGCAAAAAATGGTACAAGCATATCTGGAATATATCATCCTCGGAAGCATGTTTTCAGGCATACTTCTGCTGATGATAATGACAATAATTCTAGGGATAGTTTCACGAAGGATAAGAAGAATTGAAATACGTATGATGAAAATTCTTACGGAGGTAAATAGTTACATAGACCATGTCGTAGAATCGGAGGAAATGTTACAAAAAGAAGAGAAAAAACAGAAAATTAAACGGCAAAAAGAGAAGGAAAATCGCCTGATTAACTCAGTTTTAGAGGAGATTTTCCCATAAAATCAAGAAAAAATTAAACAAAAGTTTGACAAAGGTAAAACATTATGTTAATATCCGTGTTGTAACAAATTTGTAACATTTGAAATAAAATGTTTAAATAAGACACATAAGTGTAATAATTAGAACATATTATTACAACATATGGAGGTAAACAATGAAGCTAAACAAAAAAGTAATCGACAGCATTGCACTTGCAGCATTAGTTATATCAATGTCGGTTACAGCGGTTACTAACAGAGAAATCGCTGATGCACAAACACTTGCATCAGAAGAGCAGATGATAGCAAACACTAGTTTAGAGTATGATGGAATTGCCGGTGTTACAGCAGCACTCAGTAAATATCAGAAGAATGCTGCAATGAGTCTGGAGAACAGACTCTCTGTTATGAAGCAGGATAATGTAGTTGTAACTGCTTCAGAAGATACTGAGACAGAGGAGACTCTTACAGAAGAAGAGAAGGCCTGGCAGAATAATTTAATGCCAAAGGTTGAAGACTATCTTAATGTACGTGAGTCAGCAGATGAGAACTCACAGGTTGTAGGAAAGTTATACAAAGGAAATCTTGCAACAATCGTTGAAGCTGGAGAACAGTGGACACAGATTACATCAGGAAATGTCGCAGGATATGTTAGAAATGATTACTGTATGGCAGGTTTAGAGGCATATGAGTATGCAAAAGCAAACTGTCCAACAGTAGCAACAGTAAATACTGATGGTCTTAGAATCAGAGAAGACCAGAGCCAGGATTCATCAGTTATCAGCAGCGTTTCAACAGGAGATACACTTACAGTTGATACAGCAGCAGAGACAACAGATGAGTGGGTAGCAGTAATCTACAATGGCTCAACAAGATATGTAAGCTCTGCATATGTTACAGTTGAACTTAAGACAGGTACAGGTGTAACAATTGAGGAAGAGCAGGCAGCAATCGCTGCAGCAAAGGCAGAAGAAGAGGCAAGAGCTGCAAAGGCAGCAAAAGCATCAGGTTCATCTGCAAAGACAACTACAGTACAGAATGAAGCTGTATCAGCAGATGTTGATGATGTAACACTTCTTGCAGCAATCATTCAGTGTGAAGCCGGTGGCGGATCATATGAAGGACAGGTAGCAGTAGGTGCTGTAGTATTAAACAGAGTAAGAAGCAGCTCTTATCCAAACACAATATCAGGTGTAATTTACCAGAGAGGACAGTTTGGACCAGCTTCATCAGGAAAGCTAGCAAGAAGACTTGCAAACGGAGTAAGTGATACAGCTTACGCAGCAGCTCAGGAAGCATTAAGCGGAGTAGATAACACAGGAGGATGCTTAAGCTTCAATTCATTATCATGCGGACACGCAGGAACTGCTATCGGAGATAATATTTTCTGGTAGATTCAAGAACGCTTAAGCGTTCTTGTTGCGGAATGCGCGTCAGCTTTGCTGACATTTTCATCTGCGCATTCCTGCAATCCGCCGGAGGCTTTTATCTCAGTTGGAGATAAATATAAATCATACTCAAAGGAATCCCAAAACATAAGGGATTCCTTTTTTCTTGCAACAAAGCGGGAAAAGGAGTAAAATTACATCATTATGAAATCAGAAAGCTACAGGAGGAAAGAGCGATGGATTTAAAGGGACGTAATTTTTTAAAACTTATGGATTACACACCAGAGGAAATAACATACCTCATTGATTTGTCAGCAGAGCTTAAGGAGAAAAAGAAAAAAGGAATCAGACATGACGAGCTCGTTGGAAAAAATATAGCACTTATTTTTGAAAAGACAAGTACAAGAACAAGATGCTCTTTTGAAGTAGCAGCACATGACCTCGGAATGCATGTGACATATCTTGATCCAAGCGGTTCTCAGATTGGAAAGAAGGAAAGTATCGCAGATACAGCAAGAGTATTAGGAAGAATGTTCGACGGAATTGAGTACCGCGGATACGGACAGGAAATCGTAGAGGAGCTTGCAAAGTATGCAGGAGTACCTGTATGGAATGGACTTACAAATGAATTCCACCCAACACAGATGATAGCCGACATGCTTACAATCAGAGAGCACCTTGGAGAATTAAAAGGACTTAAATTCGTATACATGGGAGATGCCCGCTATAACATGGGTAACTCACTTATGATTACATGTGCAAAGCTTGGAATGAATTTCGTAGCCTGCACAAACAGCAAATTTTTCCCAGAGGATAAGCTTGTAGAATACGCAAAAGAAGAAGCCGCAAAGTCAGGCGGAAGTGTAACTCTTACAGAGGATGTTGCAGAGGGAACAAAGGATGCAGATGTAATATACACAGATGTATGGGTATCAATGGGAGAGCCGGAAGAAGTATGGGCAGAAAGAATAGAAGCATTAAAGCCATACCAGGTTAACGCAAACGCATTTGCAAATGCTAAAGATACAGCAATTTTCATGCACTGTCTCCCAGCCTTCCATGACTTAAAGACAACAATCGGTCAGCAGGTATATGAGAAGTTCGGACTTAGCGAGTTAGAGGTAACAGACGAAATATTTGAGAGCGAGCGTTCTGTAGTATTTGACGAAGCAGAGAACCGCATGCACTCAATTAAAGCAATCATGTACGCAACCCTCAAATAGGAGAATTTATGAAAAAAGAGATACTGCGCCTCCTGCGCCAGAGCGAAGGATATGTATCCGGACAGGAATTATGCAATAGATTCGGAGTATCAAGAACAGCAGTCTGGAAAGTAATCAACCAGCTAAAAGAAGCAGGATATGAAATCGAAGCACAATCGAATAAAGGATATCACATAGTATCCGCACCAGATGTCATGGATGAGGCTGAACTAAACAGCATACGAAAGACAAACTGGGCTGGATGTGAGATACAGTATTTTGACCAGATAGATTCAACAAATACGAAAGCAAAGGAGCTTGCAGAAAAAGGCTATCCGTCAGGAACACTGGTAGTAGCCGATAAGCAGTCTGCAGGAAAAGGCCGAAGGGGCAGAAGCTGGGAATCTCCGTCAGGAAGTGGAATATTTATGACACTTATGATAAAGCCGGAGATAAACCCAAACAACGCATCAATGCTTACACTTGTAGCAGCACTTGCAGTTGCCCGAGCAATCTCTGAAGTGACTAAGCTTAATGCACAGATAAAATGGCCAAATGATATCGTAATAAACGGAAAGAAAATCTGTGGAATCTTAACAGAGATGAGCGCACAGTTTGACTATATAAACCACATAGTAATCGGAATCGGAATAAATGTTCACAACGAAACCTTTCCGGAAGAGATTAGTCATATAGCAAGCTCATTAATGCTCGAAAGTAATGGCGGACATTTTCACAGAGCAGACATAATTGAGAAGACACTTGAATATTTTGAAGTATATTACGAACAGTATTTAGAGACAGAAGACTTAAGCAAGCTGGTGCCAGAATACAATTCACTTCTTGTAAATATGCAAAAAGAAGTAAAAGTGTTAGACCCAAAAGATCCATTTGAAGGAAAAGCGATGGGAATAACCAAAAGCGGTGAGCTAATAGTCGACACATGGGAATCAAGAAAGCTGGTATCCAGCGGAGAAGTATCAGTAAGAGGTATATATGGATATGTCTAATATGGACAAAGAAACCCTATGCGTATCAAACGCATATCAAAAAAAATATTATTTAAATGAGCATTTTCAGGGACTTCCACAGGCGATAAAGGATGAACTAAAAATAATGTGTGTATTATACACAGAGGACGTAGGTGGAATACTTGAGTTATATTTTGATGAGGACGGCAATCTCGATTTTCAGACCTCATGCAATGAGAACGATTTTATGTATGATGAAATCGGAAGCGTGCTCAAGATAAAGCAGTACCAGAATGAGAGAAGAGAATTACTAGAATCTCTCGAGACATATTATAAACTCATGTTTTTAGGAGATTATTCTTAAGGAGGAGAAGGACGTGATATTAGCCCTTGATGTTGGAAATACTAATATAACATGTGGAGTGTTTAATGATGATGAATTGGTAGGAAACTTCAGAATAACAACAAAGATGCCAAGAACATCAGATGAATATGGAATGCTATTAAGTACACTTTTAGAGCAGAACGGATTAAAAACAAGCGATATTGCAGATGCAATAATATGCTCAGTTGTACCAAACATAATGCATTCCCTTTCCAGTGCCTTAATTAAGTATTTCGATATAAAGCCAATAGTAGTTGAAGCAGGAATCAAGACAGGAATAAGAATCGCAACACCTAACCCACAGCAGATAGGTGCAGACAGAATTGTAGACGCAGTAGCCGCCTACGAGATATATGGTGGTCCTGTACTGGTAATTGATTTCGGAACAGCAACTACATATGACCTTGTAGATGAGACTGGAACCTTCCTCGGAGGAATAACAGCACCAGGAATCAGGATTTCAGCCAAAGCCCTCTGGGAAGATGCAGCAAAGCTTCCAGAGATAGAAATCAGGAAACCAGACAATATTCTTGGAAAAGACACTATCTCAAGTATGCAGTCAGGACTTGTATACGGACAGATTGGACAGACTGAGTATATCATCAAAAAGACAATTGAAGAGGCTGGACTTTCAAATGTCAAGGTAGTAGTAACAGGTGGACTTGGAAGAATAATCGCAAGTGAAACCGACTATGTAG
>JAXJVZ010000137.1:0-4192 GCA_036308285.1 Agathobacter sp.
GGATAAAATAATGGTCACAATATCCTCGCTTGGAAATGCAGGAATACTCTGGGTTGTAATTGCACTTATATTATTGATTAGCAAAAAGCACCGTAAGATGGGAATTCATATGTTTATAGCTATGTTATTAACCTTATTTGTAGGAAATCTCATTCTAAAGAATCTTGTACAGAGGCAAAGACCTTGTTGGATAGACACAACAATTCCATTATTGGTAAACAATCCTAAGGATTATTCATTTCCTTCAGGACATACGATGAATAGCTTCACTGCGGCAATGGGTATTTTTTTACATCAAAAACGATGGGGAATTGTTGCATTTGTGGTTGCGGCTTTGATAGCATTTTCAAGAATGTATTTATTTGTACATTTTCCAATTGATATTATTACCGGAATGATAATTGGTATCAGTTCTGCAATTATTGTGAACCATATAATGAATAAAAGATTTCAGAAGAATAAGAAAACAGAGCAGAATTAACTGCTCTGTTTTTATGTTATTTAATACAAATTATTTTGTTAATAATAACATTATGTCGTTGCTTCTCTTTACAAATTTTGTCATCTGATCTACTGTAAGTGACTGGTTACTGATAAGAGCTAAATCATAAAGCTGCTCAGCAAACATTGGAACATTCTCAGAATCCTTGTTATTCAAGATGTATTTTACAAGCTCATTATTTGCATTGAGTGTAAGAGTCTGGTCAGCTGCGAACATGTTAGGGTCCATACCGCCCATGCCGCCCATAGAGTACATCTTCATCATATCCTGCATACGTCTTCCCTGCTCAGAAAGAGTAAGAACAGAAGCAATTTCAGCGTTCTTAAGATTCTCAACCTTAATTGTAAGCTTATCGTTATTTAAAGCCTTCTTAAATACGTCTGTAAGAGTATTTGTAGCGTCTGTAAGGTCTTCTGAATCCTCTGATTTTAAAGAATCAGTAAGGTCAGCATCAATTCTCATGAACTGATAATTTTCATTGCGCTGCTCAAGCTGTGAGATGAAAGAAGTATCGATGTTGTGGTCTAAGATAACTGCGTTCATTCCCTGCTCTTTGAAGAGGTTGATGTACTGTCCCTGCTGGTTTACATCTGTTACATAGTATATTGTCTTACGCTCAGGCTCTTTTGTCTCATCGGCTGAGTCTGAAGCAGTAGATTCATCAGTATTTTCTACTGTATTTTCTCCAGAATTTTCATCAGCGTTTTCATCCTTTTCAACTGGAACAAGAAGCTCTGGAAGAGTCTGATATTTATCATTGATATCCTTAAAGAGTATATAGTCATTCATCTTGTCACAGAATTTTACATCCTTAAGGCAGCCAAACTTGATAAATGGGCTGATATCATCCCAGTATTTCTCATAAGACTCTTTTTCTGTCTTGCACATTCCGATAAGTTTATCAGCAACCTTCTTTGTGATGTATTCTTCAATCTTCTTAACAAATCCATCATTCTGAAGAGCAGAACGGGATACATTAAGTGGAAGATCAGGACAATCAATTACACCCTTAAGAAGCATTAAGAACTCAGGAATAACTTCCTTGATGTTATCAGCGATAAATACCTGGTTGTTGTAAAGCTTGATTGTTCCTTCAATTGAATCGTACTCTGTATTAATCTTAGGGAAGTAAAGAATACCCTTAAGATTGAATGGATAATCCATGTTAAGGTGAATCCAGAAGAGTGGCTCCTTGTAATCTAAGAATACCTTACGATAGAACTCTTTGTATTCCTCCTCAGAGCATTCGCTTGGATTCTTTGTCCAAAGTGGTTTTGGATCATTAAGAGGAACTGGACGCTTAACAATCTTATACTGGTCCTTAGCAGGAGAAACTTCAACAGTCTCCTTTGTTCCGTCTTCATTTTCCTTTTCCTCAGTCTTTGCTTCCTCATGAATCTCTTCAACAACTACATCAGTATCAAGCTTATCCTCGATGTTGATTGTCTCGTATTCCTCAGGAGCATTTGCCTTTGTAAGGTAAATCTCAGTAGGCATGAAAGAGCAGTACTTCTCAAGGATTTCTCTTGCACGGTACTCATTGGCAAACTCAAGACAGTCTTCATTTAAGAAGAGAGTAATCTCTGTACCAACCTCATCCATATCTCCGTCAATCATATCGAATTCTGTTCCACCATCGCATGACCAGTGAACAGGTGTAGAACCTTCTTTGTATGAGAGTGTATCAATTGTAACTTCGTCAGCAACCATGAATGCTGAGTAGAAGCCTAAACCGAAGTGACCAATAATCTGGTCGTCGTTTGATTTATCTTTATATTTTTCAATGAAATCTGTAGCACCTGAAAAAGCGATTCTGTTAATGTATTCTTCAACTTCCTCAGCTGTCATACCAAGACCATTATCAATAATCTTGATAGTTTTTTCTTCTGGGTTAACGATTACCTGAATCTTTGCTTTATAATCTGCTGGAAGAGAATATTCTCCCATCATATCGAGTTTCTTTAATTTAGTAATCGCATCACATCCATTAGAGATTAACTCACGATAGAAAATGTCGTGGTCTGAATATAACCATTTCTTAATAATAGGAAACAGGTTATCACTATCAATGGAAAGTGTTCCGTGTTTTTCTGCCATAATTATATCTCCTTTGCTTTTTAACTTAATAAAGATGATAAAACTGTTAAAATGAAATGTCAATAGAAAATTAGCACTCTATCATAGCGAGTGCTGATAAATGCCGAAAACCATTGAAAATACAACATTTGGCAAAATATTAAAAGTTTATAAACTGGACATTTTAATACAAAAATGATACGATTTTGGATAGGGTAAAAATATATTTTATTATAGAAATGATAAGGAGATTTATATGATAGAAGTTGGAATTTGCGGACAAAAAGAAATTACTGTCACAGAGGAACTTACTGCTAAGACATTTAAAAGCGGAGCTCTTAATGTATATGCCACACCTGCTATGATTTCTCTTATGGAGGATGTTGCATTTACAAGTGTAGCAGAATATCTTGATGAGGGATGTGGAACTGTTGGCACTGCGATTAATGTTAAACATGTTGCTGCAACTCCTGTTGGAATGAAAGTCAAATGCCAGACCAAATTAATTAAGGTTGATGGAAGAGCACTTACTTTTGAGGTAAAGGCTTATGATGAGGCTGGTCTTATTGGAGAAGGTGAACATGAAAGATTTATTATTTTTGAAGATAAGTTCCAGGCTAAGGCAGATGGGAAATTAAAAAAATAATATGAAGAAAATAAGAAAAATAAGCATGTATGATTTGGTACGGGTTAAAAAGATTTTAGATGAATTTAAGGAGTCTGAAATTCCCATATATGCTGGTCAGACTGCATTTTTTACAATGTTGTCCTTTTTTCCATTTATGATGCTGGTTTTTGTTTTGCTAAATTTTTTGCCTTTATCGGCAAGTGATTTTCAAAACTGGATTTTGCCTGTTATTCCAGATTCATTTTCTGAGGTGATGGAAAGCTTTATTAGGGAAATATACCAGGGAAGTAGCAGTATACGAATTTCTTTTACTGTAATTACAGCGATATGGCTTAGTTCGAAGGCTTTTGTCTCATTACAGCAGGGGCTGAATTCAATGTACAGGTCAAAAGAGAATCGTAATTTTATTTTATTAAGAATTTATGCTGTATTATATAGTCTTTTATTTGCTCTTCTGATAATTGCTGTATTAGCAGTTATGGTTTTTGGAAATAGAATACATGAAGTTTTTTTGGTAAATTTAGGTGCAATTGATAGAATTATAAACAGGATTATTCATTTTAGAATGATAATCTGTATATCTGTGTTATTTCTATTTTTTATCTTATTATTCTATTTCCTGCCAAATAAAAAGCAAAGTGTAAAAGGACAGGTTGCAGGAGCATTTTTTTCGACTATGGCCTGGATACTTTTTTCGTATTTCTTTTCGATATATGTGGATAATTACAGTAATTATGCATCTTTCTATGGAGCAATGACAACTATTGCGCTTATAATGGTCTGGCTGTATGGTTGTATGTACATGGTCTTTTTGGGAGGATTTATAAATTATTGTATTGAAAACATAAAATCACATAATTGGTAAAGAAAAATATATTATTATATAGTATTTATAGAGGGAACAATATGGAAGCAGAATTTAAGAACACAATAGATGATATTGTTGCAACAATTTTAGAGGATTACAAGGATGATAAGATTATTAA
>JAXJVZ010000138.1:0-5594 GCA_036308285.1 Agathobacter sp.
GAATCCTTCATGGTTCCTCCTAATTTATTGTATTACAAACAGCTACAAATCGGGCGTATAAATTTTTATGTATACGCCCGACCCAATAGACTCATTTAAGAGTTTTAAAATTATAAGTTGAATTTTATTCAGCAGTCATTGACTCAACGAATGTATCAAGCTTAGCCTGAGCATTCTCTTTTGTAATCTCACCGCTTCTGATTTCTGTAGGAATAGCTCCTGCATATGTCCAGTATCTTGAAGAGAATACTGCGTTTGCTGGCTGCATAACACTTGCTGTGTTAGATTCCTGTACTACAACTGAAGCCATAGTATCAGCCTTAACTGCATCTGACTCACCAGCCTTGATGTTTGCTGGAATCTGAGCTGACTTCTCATAACGAAGTGTCTGGTTTTCTTCGTTTCCAAGGAATGTAGCGAACTGAACAGCTGCCTGCATGTTCTTAGACTTAGCATTTACACCGATTGCTTTAGATCCGTAGAATCCCTTAAGCTGGTAATCATTTCCATCTGGATTGAATGTAGGAATTACCGCAAGTCCTAAATCATCGCCAAGTACATCATGGTACATATCGTAGTTCCATGTTCCATCGAACCAAGCACCAAGTCTGTGGTCTGCAATAAGCTCTGAAACAGCGATTTCTCCATCGTATGCACACTTAGGATTGTTGATAAGATCGATAAGGTAATTTGTTACAGCAAGTCCTGTTTCTCCGTTCCAGTCACATCCTGCTGAAAGGTCGTCTCCGTCCTCACCAAATACCTGACATCCTGCTCCGTAGTAGTAGCATCCAAGCTTCCAACCACCTGCTGACTCAAAGTAGAAGTTGTAAACACCATCGCCTGTTTCCTTAGCCATAATGTTCTCAAGAGAAGTAATATCTTCCTCGTTTAATACAGTCTTGTCATAGTACATGAAGAATGTATTGTGTGTGAAAGGAATACCGTAGATTTCATCTCCAACCATTACTGTCTGCTTAACTGAATCTGCTGTTGACTCGTTAACTAACTTCTCAGCTTCTCCGCCAAGCTGTGCAATAGCTCCAGCTTCCTGCATCTCGATTAACTGATCTGATGCAAATAAGAATACGTCAGCTGCCTTCTCAACGTCCTTAAGTAACTCGTCCTTACACTTGTCCTCTCCAACGATTTCTGTCTTCCAAGTGATGTTCCATTCTGGATGAGCCTCAGCGAATGCCTTTTCCTGCTCGTCGATGATTCCTGTATCAACCTGATTCTGTGGTACCCAAACCTTAAGTGTGATATCAGTTGTCTCTGCAGATGTCTGAGTATCTCCGCCTGCAGTCTTATTGTCGCTGCTTCCACAGCCTGCCATTGTTGCGATCATAGCTGATGCCATAACCAAAGCCATAAGCTTCTTTTTCATTTTTTCTTCCTCCCTAAAAAAAATAAATCATTTTTTCCACAACCAACATTATCAGAATAAATTCACATCGTCAACACCTATTTTGTGCATAATATACACATATTATGTCGATTGGGCCATTCTTTGTGCATTTTGTTCAGCAAATCGAAACTATTGTATAGTTTAGTTTCGAAACAAAACTCAAACATTTTTCGCTGGTTTATAAATTATTTATTTAATTTAAAGGGTTTCTACATAATTTGTTTAGTTTTTTATCATTTTGTTTCGTTATTTTTCGGTTGTAATAACGAAAAATAACAATTATTTCTCCATTTTATTTTGTAAAAATGATGAAAATTCTGTATACTATACATATGTACCAAAAATATGAAAATCAAAAGGATTTATTATTATGGCAACCATAAATGATATAGCAAAAGAGCTTGGAATTTCCAAAAGTACAGTATCCAAAGCTCTGAATAACGCAACAGATATAAGCGCAGAAACTAAAAATAAAATATTAGAAACTGCGCTTAGACTTGGATATACCAACAAACATATCCGTGACAGAAAAAATAAGATATGTATTCTAATAGAAAACATGGAATATACCCATCCAAACCATTTTGGATACGATATTATAGAAGGCTTTAAAGAACTTGCCACAAAAGATGGATGGCTTGTAGAGGTTGTTCCTATAGATAAAGAATTTCAAAGAGGAATGACTTACGGTGTATTTATGATGCAAAATGATTATGCAGCTTCTTTTATTTTAGGAATGTCACTCATAGATCCATGGATTGCATCATTTTCAGCAAATAAAATTCCTACTGTTATGTATGATAATTTTATTTCAGGTAATCCCTTTGTCGCCTCTGTTAGTTGTGACAGCCGAGAAGGAATTGATGAGGCCATACATTATTTAAAAGATTTAGGTCATACTAAAATTGGACTTCTAACAGGACCACTTGAATCATATGTTCAGAAGACACGATATTATGCATACCTTGACGCTCTATCAAAATATAATCTTGAAATTAATGAGGATTACATAGGAATGGATTACTATGTTGAAGATTCTACTAAAAACCACGTTAAGAGAATGTATGATTTAGGGGTCACTGCAATACTCTGCACACATGACATCCGTGCTATCTCTGCTATTGAGGAATGTAAAAACAATGGAATCAGAGTCCCACAGGATATGAGCATTGTAGGTTTTGATGATATTCCAATCGCAGAAAAGACCGATCCTCCCCTTACCACAATAAGACAGGACCGACTCGCAATTGGCAAAGCCGGATATTATGCCATTTCGTGCTTTAAGAACAATATACCTATGAATCAGATTATGCTTTATACTCCATTAATAATCAGAGAATCAACAGGTAAACCTACTAATATTTCAAAAGATACATTTAATTAAATTCTTTCAATACAAAAAATAAAAGGATGGACAATTTATATTGTCCATCCTTCAAATTTATCTACTACATATGTTGCACCTTTTCCCGAATCATTCTCTGGCGAAATATTAGAGTTGACATAGAATGAATCAAGATTAACTGAATTTGCACCTTTAATATCTGTATTAGAATCATTCCCAACAAAGAGAGCTGTTTTTACATCGATATTATACTTATCAAGAATAATATCAAAAAATCTCTTGTCCGGCTTTTTTGTCTTATAATCTGATGAAATCAATATTCCATCAAAATACTTAGTTATTCCTAGTACATTCATCTCAAAGGCTGTAAAAATCCGTTGTGCATTTGACAAAAGATATACACCTTTTCCCTTCTCTCTAAGATTCTTTAACATATCAATTGTTCCAGGATAAACCTTAACATACTCTGTAGCGATTACTCTAAACAACTGTCCCGCATGAACTGAAAGTTCCCTTGAAGGTGTAACACCTTTCTCCTCAAATAATGCCACAAAAACTTCTGTAATCTCAATCTCCGGACTAGCCTCATGTGAATAATGAGGATCGCCCTCAAGTGTAAGCTTAAGTTCGGCTTCTTTTCCCTTTACAAGCTGTGTGTATCTGTTTTTAATCTCTTCTGCTTCATAAACAGCATTATAATATCCGTAAAATAATGCCATTTTTTCCCATAAGACATCGTCATCCTCGTGAGTACAAATATCAACAAGTGTTCCATACAAATCAAAGATATAATTATCATAATTCATTGGAAGCTTTGCAAAATCTGCCATAATAAATCAATCTCCTTCCCCTATTTTCTCAAAATGCTGATAATCTTTACTATTAGTCCAATCTCCACCCCAGGTAAAACCATGCTCGATAAAAAGCTTATAACATAAATCCTCATGTGTAATTTTATGTTCAAAATCCGCATCTCTATCGACATATTCATTTGAATTATAAGGCTGAACCTGTTTCTTGCCATTTCTATAAAAAACATAAGGATTATACAATGGATTGATATCGATTGCAAGTCCAAAAGAATGATTTGATAACCTATTCGTTCCTGAAATCACCCTGTAATTAAAAGCGGAAGAATTATTATCCGCCATAGATTCCATATCATCTTTTTCAATTATACTGTGCATAATTCCTTGTTAATAATCCTTGTTATTAATCCGTGCTATTAAATTCTTTCTATTGATTACTTACTATCAGTTTCTTTTCATAGTAATTAATCTTTACTCTTAATTCCTGTTCCTTAATCAATCGTAACAACCGTATATAAATTATCTCCTATTTCGGCAAAAAGCATAAAATCAGCAGCATCAATATTAATTGTTGCAAATTCCTTCATATCTTCAACTTGAATAGGTCCAGCAACATTAAACCCTCCATTATCATTAAATAGAATATAACCAGTATCATTCTTCTTCAAAATAAAGGTCATAAGTCTGTATTCTTTTCCAAATTGTTTTGTATACACAGCAGAATTACGCAATGCAATATTTATGATTTCCTCATCACCACTTACCTCAAAAAAAGGAGAAGCAATTGTT
This sequence comes from Agathobacter sp., assembly GCA_036308285.1. GTDB lineage: Bacteria > Bacillota > Clostridia > Lachnospirales > Lachnospiraceae > Roseburia. The sequence continues at coordinate 4,352 of JAXJVZ010000138.1, forward strand.
TTTACAGCATTATGTCCATTTTCCAAACCTAATTTTTTTATATATTCTGTTCCTCTTTTGTTTGACATAAAATCTCTCCATTCCAAATTATTATTTCTTCCTATATTATCTCATATTGCATCATTTCATATTTAAGTTTTGAACCAATATTAATTTCAGCTGGAAGTAAAGCACGAGCAACAAGTTTGACGTCATCTGTTATAATATCAGTTCTTTTTAAATTAGCATAATCACCATCAATATTTACTACTTCATAATACCATGTTTCCATATTTTCTCCTCACATTCCATAAATTTTTAAATCAACCTTACCATCTATAACTACAATTCCGTCAGCTTCCAATAATCTTTGCTGTGCTTTATCACCACCAAAAGCAAATTCTCCTGCCAGCTCCCCCTTTGCATTGACAACTCTATAGCAAGGAATCTCATCAGGATTTGGATTTTTATGTAATGCATTTCCTACTGCACGAGCCATTTTCTTATCTCCAGCCATCTCAGCAACTTGTCCATATGTTGCAACTTTTCCTTTAGGAATAAGCTTTACCGCTTCATATATTTTCTTAGACGGACTATAGGTTACAATATCATAACTTTCTGCTATCATACGCCTTATATCTTCATCAGGAATTGTTCCATCAAGTATTATTGTATTCCAGTGATTCTTATTCTGATGCCATCCAGGTATAACAGCCGTATACATATTTCGCCAAAAATCTCTCCATTCTGGATTAACTTTCACATTTAGATTAATAAAACCATCTCTTTCATATGTCCATAAAAAGGCTTTTTTACTCCCTCTAATTCTAATTAGTTGCCAATTATCATCGTGAAATGGAGCATCCTGATATGTATCTTGAAAAGACAAAGCGTAATTTAATGCCTCTTCCCTTGTATTCATCGTATTCTCCTTATTTTTATAGCGTTCTCCTAAATTCTATAGTATTCTCCTTGTTTTTTTATAACAAGAATCCAAAATTATATTTGATAATTGAAAGAAATCTCCAACGTTTTTGTTGTGCAATGCACATATCAATAACTTACCTTTTAATAAAGTTGAAGACTTATTCAGCTAGTTATATATACAATTTATGATAACATAAATTAATATTTATTATCTATAACTATACACAATAAATATAAAAAAAAAACGATTCAATTAAGAATCGTTAAAAAAGCTGGCCCACAAGGATTCGAACCTTGAAATGACGGAGTCAGAGTCCGTTGCCTTACCATTTGGCGA
>JAXJVZ010000139.1:0-5101 GCA_036308285.1 Agathobacter sp.
AAAACAACTGTGTGCCAACTGCTCAAACAGGATTTACCGAATAGCGTATTTCTTGACGGAGATTGGTGTTGGGATGCAAGTCCGTTCCAAGTAACCGATGAAACAAAAGCAATGGTGATGAATAATATTTGTTACTTGCTCAATAATTTTCTAAAGTGTTCTGCATACGATAATATCATTTTTTGTTGGGTGATGCACGAGCAGAGTATTATCGATTTCATACTTAAAAAGCTTGATGCACAGAACTGTGATGTGAAATGCGTCTCACTTGTAGCGGATGAAAAGACTCTGTGTGAAAGATTATCAATGGATGTAGAAAGAGGTATTCGTTCTGAAGATGTAATTGAGAGAAGCATAGCAAGAATACCGATGTACCAAGCACTCAATACCATTAAAATTGATACGAACGCCAAAACTGTGGCTGTGATTGCCAATGAGATAAAGCAGTTGTAATACTGTCAAATTCTGATTTTATTGACTTCCTAAAAATACTGGATAAAAAATATCCATCACAAGATACAATCAGAATTATATTAGATAATCACTCAGCCCATACATCCAAAGAGACGAAACGATTTCTTGCAACAATGCCCAAAGACCGCTTTGCGTTTGTATTTACCCCAAAGCATGGTTCGTGGCTGAATATGATAGAAGGTTTCTTTGGAAAAATGACAAAACAAATGTTACGTGGTATCAGAGTAAATTCAAAACAGGAACTTGTGGATCGAATCTACCAGTATTTCGATGAAATCAACAAGGAACCAGTTGTTTACCACTGGAAATACAAAATGGATGATATTGAAGAGACTGAGTCTGCATCTGTTTAATATGGTACTTATTAAATGGTCGATGTACTAGTATGTTCACTAATCCAAATTACAGGAGAAAAGGTATAGCGAAGGAGTTACTTTCAAGAGTAGTAAGTGAAGCTAAGGAATATGGCTGTGGAACTGTTCAGATTACAGCATCAGATATGGGTGTTAAATTATATACTGATTTTGGGTTTAAGCATAATGGCAACTTTATGCATTATAAGTTATAGTATGAAATTCCGATTTTGAGGGGAAGGCAGGAGAGTATATTGGGGAAAAAAATAAATAATTATATAGAATACCAAAAAAGGCTGAAAGAATTTTTTAGTGGTATTAAGGAAATGCCTTCTAGCGAAGAAGTTCAGTCTTTTATTGATAAATATAATTTGTTTATTGACTGGCAGATAATTATTCTTGATGTTAAGAAAGATATTAGTTCTTTGATGCTTAAAAATATAACAGGTAAAAGTAAATCTATCTCTTCATATAAACAATATCTAGTAAAATTAAAAGAATCATTTGGTAGTCTCGATGAAATGCCTTCGCGGAAGCAGATTGAAGAATTTATTGAAGAATATAATTTAGGAAAAAGCTGGGGAATTGTTGAAGAAGATGTAGTAAAGGACTTAGAAGAAATAATAAATGGGAAATATGATGATATGTTAAAGGATTCAGCGTATGTACATGATATTACGGTAAAAAAAACAGTGACTAAATCATCTATAAATCCTTATTCACCTTCTGTTAATAGAAGTACACAGGAAATAACTTTTCAGCTGAATTCATCTTCAAATATAGATTATGGACGTCTATATGGACATACATACAATTCTTCTAGTGTATCTGTAAAATTACCAAACATACCCAAAGAAGAAAAAAGAAAAGGTTCAAACAAAGTCAATAAGACGAAAAAAAACAGCAAGAAATTTCAACCGCAAAGAAAACAAACAATATTTATTGATGGTGATAATCATATTAAAGAAGCTCAAAAAGGCATCGAACATACAACCAAAAATACAACGGTCAGAGCTATTTTTTCGCAAGTGGGAGCAAAACGCAAATTTGATAGGAAATATCAAAATAGACCTAATGTATCATCAAAACTAGTTTCTCCAGGAGACCAAGCGGTTGACAATCAAATTAAAGCTGAGGCTGGTCAATTGCTAAAAAAGGGGAATCAGGAGGTAACGATTGTTAGTCATGATAGAGGGTTTGATATATACAAAAATCGAAAAAAGGATAGAAGTTCCGGAAACAGGATTACTACAGTTAAATCAGTGAAGGATAAACTAAAATGAAAGAAAAATGATTTTATATATATAATTTTGAGGAGTATTTATGAATCATTTTTTGAAAATGGATATTTTATTTATGTAAAGAACTCGACAACTTTCAGTCTTGCAGATAGATTGAAAGCAACAGAAGATTTGAAGTTTACGCATTGTTAGCTTAGCCTAGAGATGGCATAAGCAAGGAGTTTGAAATATATGAAAGATAAGAATAATACAGATGATACAAGCAAAAAGCACTTGCCTCTTTTCGGCGTGGGTCCGGTGATTGTTTATGGGCAGTTTTTTATAACAGGTATGGCAATTGTATTGTCATATATTTTTGATTGGGGTTTCGCACGAATTGATATTTTGAATCTTCCATTAAAGGTCATAGGGGTATTATTGATTATATTTGGTTTCTATATGGACTTAAGTGCAAAGATGAAGTCAAAGCTATTTGAGAAAGTAGCAGATAATATATTGATAACAGATGGAATATATGCTTATGTGAGAAATCCGGTATATGGTGGTATGTTTTTGGTATGTGTTGGTGCTGTACTTATTGTTAATAATTTGCTTTTATTAGTGACACCGCTTGTTTGCTGGATATATATGACACTATTTTTGATTTTTACAGAAGAAAAATGGCTTGTGGATATGTATGGCGAAGAATATAAAGAATATTGCAAAAATGTGAATCGGTGTATTCCATGGTTTTCGAGAAAATAAATTGTGAGATTACAATTCGGTTCAAGCTTAATTTTACGAGAGATAGGGTATATGGGAAGGAAAGAGTTATGAATTCAAAACTATTTTATAAGGTAATGTCAGGATTTTATGATTTGCTTGATGTGATATATTTCAGAAAATATGAAACAAGTCCAAGAAAGGTTGTATTTGATACAATTGGCAAAAAGGATAATGTTTTGGATTTGTGTACCGGAACAGCTACAAATGCCATTGCAATCGCTAAGAAGAATCCCAATGCTAAAATTGTTGGTGTAGATTTATCAAAAGATATGCTTGTTGTAGCAAGGGAAAAAGTAAATAAAGAGAACCTTGCAAATGTAAGACTTTATAGAATGGATGCAACACAAATGAATTTCAAGGACGAAAGCTTTGATAAGGTATTATTGTCTTTGGTATTGCACGAGACGGATGAAGAACTTGCAAAAAAAATCATAAAAGAAGCTATGAGGGTAATGAAGCCGGATGGAGAGCTTGTTGTCACAGAGTGGGAACGCTCCGATAATTTTATTAAGAAGATTTTATTTATCCCGATAGAGATTTTGGAACCTAAGCCATATAAGACTTTTGTGACAAAGGACCATAAAAAATATTTTAAAGAATTTGGATTAGAGCAGGTAGAGTGTAAGCACTGCGATTATTCCAAGGTGATGAGGCTAAAGAAGATTTGAATTTTACGGCGAGGTTAATTATGAGAAAAATCGAGGATAGGACAAAAAAGATGATTTTAAAAATTGCAGTAGTTGTTTTTTGTATTGCATTAATATTTGGTGGAATAATGATATATGGAAGATACCAAATGAGTAAAATTCCAAAATTGTCCTTTCAAGAAATTCTTGAATACACTACAAAAGATAACGCTGATGCGGTAATAACGGTTGGAATTGTAAAGGATGGGCAGATTTCTTATAAAGTATATGGTGAAAATGGCAAAGAACTTCCGGCAGAACTTCATACATATGAAATTGGATCTCTTACAAAAACATTTACAGCTGCTTTGATTAGTAAGGCGATACAGGAAGAAAAAATAAATATTGATTGTACAATAGACAACTATTTATCTTTACCGGAAGGAAATACATATCCAACAATAGAGGAACTATTGACACATACTTCAGGCTATAAAGGATATTATTTAGAAAGTCCTATGGTTTCTAACTTTTTTAATGGTAGAAATGATTTTTATGGTGTTACAAAAGAAATGGTTTCTGACAAAGCAGGAAACTTGAATATGAATAAAGCAAGTTATGATTTCGTATATTCTAATTATGGTTATGCAGTATTAGGACTTGTTCTTGAGTCAGTATATGAAACGGAATATACAAGTTTGTTAAATGATTTTGCACAAAATGAATTATGTTTAACCTCAACACAGATTTCTGATAAAAGCGGAGACCTTGGAAAGTATTGGGATTGGAAAGAAGGCGATGCATATTTGTCAGCGGGAGCTGTCACATCAAATATTGAGGATATGCTTTCATACGCACAGATGCAACTTGAAGATAATTCATATTTTTCAGATTGCCATAATAGCCTGAAAAGCATTAATGCATCAACCGAAATGTATAAAACCATGGGTATTCATATGGATGAGATAGGAATGTCTTGGATTATTGATAGTAAGAATAACATCATATGGCATAATGGTGGTACAGGAAATTATAATAGCTATCTTGGTTTTAATCCCGAAACAGGTACAGCTGTTGTTGTGCTTTCAAATCTCGCCCCGAATTATAGAGTCCCAGCTACTGTATTAGGTGTAAAATTGTTATTAGAACTTGATAATGAGAAGTGAAACTTTCAGTTTGGACCTTTGTTAAGGATACTGAATTTAACAAGAAATAATGCATTTAGTAGGGGTGTTCAAATGAACACCCCTTTGAACACCCCAAATGGTACAATCGTTAAGATTGTATCATTTTTATTGTCCTAACGAATGATTATGGACATCCTCATAAGGAGGTATTAGAACGACTTGATACGTGTGGGAGTGAACACTTTTGTACAATAGATTATGGAGCGATTAAAATTAAAAGTGGTACAAATCTTCCTCAATCATCGTAAAAATACCATGTGGCGATTTTACAAGCCCCCTAATAAACGATATAATTGAAATACAAAGTTGATGCGAGAGTGATGCCTTGTATTGCAATTATGAATTGGCGAAAATTTGGTGTATTATCGGACAATATAGTCGAATTTTATTCACTTTCAAATGGGGTAAGCATAATGGAAGCAAAGTGCTATCATCGGGGTAAGCATAATACAGAC
>JAXJVZ010000140.1:0-13634 GCA_036308285.1 Agathobacter sp.
CCCATGTGATGAGCAAGTGTAATAGGCTGTGCCTTCTGAAGATGTGTAAATCCAGGCATAATTGTCTCTGTGTTTTCCTTCATGATACGAAGAATAACCTCAAGAAGCTCCTTTAATAACCCATCCATCTCAAGAACCTGGAGTCTTGTAAAAAGACGCATATCAAGTGCAACCTGGTCATTTCTGCTTCGTCCTGTATGAAGCTTCTTACCCGTATCTCCAAGACGGTCAATAAGATTAGCCTCTACAAAGCTGTGAATATCTTCATATTCGCTTGAAATTTCAAGCTTTCCTTCATCAACTTCAGTTCTAATCTCATCAAGACACTTTACAATTGCCTGCATCTCTTCCTTAGTAAGTATTCCCTGTTTTCCGAGCATGCAAACATGAGCAATACTACCCTCTATATCCTGTCTGTAAAATTTCTGATCAAATGAAATAGACGCATTAAAATTATAAACAAGCTGATCTGTTTCCTTAGTAAAGCGTCCGCCCCATAACTGAGCCATCTTCATATCCTCCTTGTGTAATTAATAATTATTTTGATTATAAATTGTTTTGTGAAAAAACACAACCACAGTAATTCTGTCTGTACATTCCATATTCAGCAGAAAGCTGTGTTGAAATTTTATATCCCTCTTTTTTCTTGAAATCAGAAAAAAGATAGTTTACTCCATATTCTTCTGAAAGCTTCTGTCCAATCTCATTAAGCTTGTCAGCATTTTTGAGTGGGCTGATTGAAAGTGTTGTTGTAAAAAAATCAAATCCATTATTTTTTGCATATTCCGCACTCTCACGAAGTCGAAGCTCATAGCATTTAAAGCATCTCTCGCCGCCTTCTTCGACCTTCTCTAAGCCTTTTGCCATAGCATAAAATCTATCTGTATCATATGCTCCTTCCACAAACTTAACCGGATTTCTGGTAGGAAATTCGGAAATAAACCTATTCTGCTCATCTGCTCTCAGCCGGTATTCCTCAGGTGGGTAAATATTGGGATTATAATAAAAAACTGTAACATCAAAATACTCTGACAAAACCTGAATGCAGTATGTACTGCATGGTCCACAGCAACTGTGAAGCAAAAGTTTTGGCACCCTTTTTTCTTTTATGCAGGTCTCATCAATTATTTTTTCCATGACCTTTTGATAATTAATCTTATTCATCTATTTCTCCGTATAATTATTTTAAATCCTTACATAATATAATCTATGCTTATATTATAAAGATGCTATAAAAGCCTTAACATCACAAAAGAGCTCCCAAACGGGAACTCTTTTATTCTTATTAACATATTTCTAATCATCTATACCATACATTGTTCTAAAAAGCCTGCAACCTGCTTCTGTTCTAAAGATATTGTTATAAGCCTTACTTATACTATGTCTTCCCATATCATCCTCGTAAATATTCACAAGAAAATCTGCTTCTACAAGAATCTGATAATCCATCCCTTCAATGTTATCATATGTATGATGATTACCAATAAGATAGCAGATACGCTCAATAATGTAGTTCTCAAAACCAAGCTCTGAGAGCATTTTCTGAGCAACTATAGGTCCTTCCTGCTCCTGAAGCTTTCCATCACATTTGCCATATTTCTCTTCAGCTATCTTAATACCTATATCGTGGGTATATGCAGCCGCCTCCAAAATAAACATAGTTACATCATCAAGCTTCTCTTCGGTACCAATCAACTTTGCAAAACTATGAACCTTAATAAAATGCTGAATCCGCTTAGGATCACCCTCATAGAATTCAATCATCTTAGATAATAAATCGTCAAGCTGTTGTTGGTTATACGCGTCACTGTCCATTTAATCTTCTCCTATATTTGATAAATAATATTGCATATACTAAAATAGTAAAAGCCGATAACGGGACTCGAACCCGTGACCTACGCATTACGAGGGCGTCGCTCTACCACCTGAGCCATATCGGCGTATAAAAAGATATTATCAAAAAACATAAAAACTGTCAAAATAAATATTGACTTTATTACCTAATATTATAAAATTACCCTATTAATATTAAGAAAGGCAGCAACAAATGAAAAAGGAACTTATAAATTTCGTAGACATCTCCAAATCCTTTGAAAACAACATGATTTTGGATGAATTCAATTTATATATAAGAGAAAACGAATTCTTAACTCTTCTCGGACCATCAGGTTGCGGCAAAACAACAACACTTAGAATTCTAGGTGGATTTGAAACACCTGATAAAGGTCAGATTCTTTTTGACGGAAAAGATATAACCAATATACCTGCCAATGAAAGAAATCTAAACACTGTATTCCAGAAGTACTCTCTCTTCCCTCACATGAGCATTGCAGAGAATATAGCTTTTGGACTTAAAATAAAGAAAAAAAGCAAGGCATATATTGACGATAAAATTAAATATGCATTAAAGCTTGTAAATTTGGACGGATTTGAACATCGTTCTGTCGATTCTTTAAGTGGTGGCCAGCAGCAGCGAATCGCTATCGCAAGAGCAATAGTTAACGAGCCTAAGGTATTATTACTTGATGAACCTCTTGGAGCACTTGACCTTAAGCTTCGCCAGAACATGCAATATGAACTAATTCGTCTAAAGGAAGAACTCGGAATCACCTTCGTATATGTAACTCACGACCAGGAGGAGGCTCTTACAATGTCAGATACTATCGTTGTAATGAACCAGGGTTACATTCAGCAGATTGGAACACCGGAGGACATCTACAATGAACCTGAGAATGCTTTCGTAGCGGACTTTATTGGTCATAGCAATATAATTGACGGTGTTATGGTTAAGGACAGACTTGTTCAGATACTAGGAGTAAAAATTCCATGTGTAGATGAAGGCTTTGGCGAAAACACACCTGTCGATGTTGTAATCAGACCTGAAGATGTAGAGCTTGTTGATCCTTCAGAAGGATTTCTTACAGGTAATGTCACATCTCTTATTTTTAAAGGGGTACATTATGAGCTTGAAGTTGTGGCAGGTGGCTACGAATGGATGGTTCACACCACAGAATATGTAGAAGTAGGAAGCCATGTCGGAATCAAGGTTATTCCTTTCAATATTCAGATTATGCACAAGCCGGAATCATCTGATGAAAAGGCGGTGGAAATAGATGAATAAACTTCGCCAGCAGCTACTCGCCGGACCATATTTATTATGGATAATAGGATTTATATTACTTCCTCTTTTAATGATTTTGTACTATGCCTTTACAAACAATAACGGGGAATTGACACTTGAATATGTTTTGGCAATAAGCTCACATACCAACCTGAAGGCTCTTGGCCTTTCTCTCTGGCTTGGAGTGTTATGCACTGTGATATGCCTTTTGCTCTCATATCCACTTGCAATGATTCTAAATGGACTTAATATCAAAAACCAAAGCTTCATTGTGTTTATTTTCATGCTACCGATGTGGATGAATTTTATGCTCAGAATTCTGGCATGGAAGCAGTTACTTTCAAAAAACGGAGTAATCAACTCATTCCTGACAACACTTGGCTTTGGAAGAATCGAGATAATGAATACGCCTACTGCTGTTGTACTTGGAATGGTATATGATTTCTTACCATTTATGCTTCTTCCAATCTACAACTCCATGACCCGTATCAAACATGACTGGATTGAAGCTGCAAGAGATTTAGGAGCTAATAATTTTATTATTTTTTTCAAAATAATTGTTCCTCTTACAATGTCAGGAATCATAAGTGGTATTGTAATGGTATTTGTACCATCACTTACATCATTTGCCATATCACAGATTTTAGGTGGCGGAAAGGTTCTCCTGATAGGCAATATTATCGAACAGGATTTCATCCACGGCTCGCAGTGGAACTCAGGAAGCGGACTTTCCTTCGTGCTTATGATATTTGTACTTATAAGCATGGCACTAGTTAATCTCTTCGATAAAGACGGGGAGGGAACAAACATATGTTAAAGAAAATATTTTCCAAAATATACATGGGACTAATATTTTTGTTCCTGTATCTCCCAATATTTGTTCTTATTATATTATCATTTAATAATTCATCCTCAAGTGTCAACTGGGGTGGATTTACATTAAAATGGTATGTAAACTGCTTTAAAAACCAAAAGATTATGACAGCATTCGCTACTACATTACAGATTACTCTTCTGGCTGCAGTTATCGCTACAATAATAGGAACTCTGGCAGCATTCGGTATCAGTGCAATGAAAAAACGCAATCAGACGATTTATCTTGGCGCAACTAACATCCCTCTGCTTAATGCAGACATTGTAACTGGTATCTCAATGATGCTCTTGTTTGTAAAGTTTATTGATTTAGGATTTGTCACAGTATTAATTGCACATATAACTTTTAATATTCCATACGTAATCCTAAATGTATTGCCAAAGCTTAAACAGACAAATAAATATACTTATGAAGCAGCATTAGACCTGGGTGCAACACCACTCTATGCATTTTATAAGGTAACCTGGCCTGAAATTCGCTCTGGAGTGTTCTCTGGATTCCTGATGGCAGTAACAATGTCCTTAGACGATTTCAGCATAACATATTTTACAAAAGGTGCTGGTGTCAACACTCTGTCTACAATGTTATATACAGAATTAAAAAAAGGAATAAGACCTGAGATTTACGCTTTATCAACAATCTTATTCTTTACAGTTCTGCTATTACTTGTTGCTGCAAACTTAAATCCTGAAGACTCTGTTTCTTCTGCTAAGAATTCTATAAAAAGTGCTGCAAGAGCTAAAAAAGTTCGCATCATAAAGCGTAGTGTAAGTATTGCAATTATTACAGTTTTAATCATCGGCTCAATTGGTATCTTCTCTACAAACAGTGGTAATTTCAATAATGATAATACTATTACTGTATTAAATTACGGAAAATACTTTGATGAAGATGCACTCAAAGCATTTGAAGAAGAAACCGGAATCACAATAAAGTATGAAGAATACGAAGATCCTGAAGAAATGTACACTAAGTACAAGACTGGATCTATTGATTACGATGTAATATGTACTTCTGATTATATTATTGAAAAACTTATATCAGAAGATGAAGTATTAACAATTGATTATAATCAGATTCCAAACTATAAGGATGTAGCCCCTGCTATTATTGAAATGTCAAAATCCTTTGATCCGACTCATGAATATACAGTGCCTTACTTTTATGGAACTGTAGGTATTCTCTACAACACTAAATATGCAGATGCAGATGAACTTAGAAGCTGGGAGGCTCTTTGGAACGGACGCTTTGCGAATGATATGATTATGATTAATTCCGTAAGAGATATGTTCACTCCTGCACTGATAAGCTGTGGTTACTCAATTAATGAAACAAACGAAGAACATCTTACTGAAGCACTTAATATCTTAAAGAAGCAAAGCCCGGATGTTACTGCTTACTATGTCGATGAGACATGTGATGAAATGGCAGCCGAGAACGCAGCGATAGCACTCTGCTACTCAGGAGAAGCCGCAGCTACAATGGATGTAAATCCTAATATCGATTATATTGTTCCTGATGAAGGTTCAAATCTTTGGATAGATTCATGGTTTATTCCTGCAAGCTGTCAGAACAAAGAAGGCGCATATGAATTCTTAAATTATCTTTGCAGCACAGATGTAGCTCAGGCTAATTTCGATTATGTCTACTATGCTTCACCTATTATTCCTGTTATTGAAGCCATGGACGAAGAGACAAAGAATAATACTGCTATCAATCCACCGGCTGATGTAATTTCAAGATGTGAAGTATACAAGGCATTAGATGATGAAGCAGCAGAACTCTATAACAGACTATGGCAGGAATTAAAATCAAATTAATTTCATAAAAACTATTGCAATTAATTGTAAGAAATGATAAATTAAAGTCCACGAGTTTTCTTCTCGTGGACTTATTTTTCCCATAGACACTTTTTCGTGTCAATTTCCCATAAGATTATCCTTTTTACTATCAGGTTATACTTGTAAAACAAAAAGGAGAATTATGAATTACACACAATTTAAAAAAGAGGTTTCTGATGAGATTTCTTCTCGTCTTGGAAGCAATTACACTATTACTATTCAGCAGATTAATAAAAATAACGGAGTAAGTTATGATGGAATGATTATCAGAAACAATAATTATAACATTTCACCAACCTTCTATCTTAATCCCTATTATCACAGATACTTAGAAGGGGTTAAAATTGAAGATATCTATGATGATATCTTAAAGGCTTATGAACGTCATATGCCAAAACAGAACTATAATATAGAAGATTTTATGGATTTTGAAAAAGCCAAATCGCAAATCATTTTCAGGCTTGTAAATTATGAGAAGAATCTAAGACTTTTAGAGTCAGTTCCACATATTAAATTCCATGATATGGTTATTCTTTTTCAATACGCAGTTTCAGATTTTAATGATCAATGCGCCACAATTCTAATCAGAAATGAACATATGGAATGCTGGAAAACAGATACCGATGAACTTTACCGTTTAGCAATTGATAACACTCCAAAGATGCGAGGTATTGTATTTACCCACCTCAATGATATTGTAAATCAAATGATGATTGCTAATCCATTTTCTCAAGATACACGAGACTGTCCAATGTATGTTCTTTCAAACAGTATTTATACCAGCGGAGCAAGTGTCATCTTATATAAAGGATTACTAAATGATATTTCAGAGAGATTACATTCAAATTTCATCATCATTCCCAGCAGTGTTGACGAGGTAATCATTTTAGCAATTGATGATTATGATGATTATACGGACGTTTTAGATTATTTTTCTTCAATGGTTAAAGAAGTAAACCAATCCCATTTAGCTGATGACTGTGTTTTATCTGATAATGCTTATGTTTATATACGAACTACAGGCCAGATTATCATGTCTCATAATAGTATAGTTTAATCTCATATAAAAAGCCTCCAATTCATTAAATGGTGGGTATAATTTTATACACAAACCGCAAAAAGATAGCCGTAAAATAACGCAGCCATATAATATGACTGCGTTATAATTATAATGAATTATATAATTGTTCATACTCACGAGCTGATTTATCCCAAGAGAAATCTTCTAACATGGCTCTCTTCTGCATCTCATACCATGCATCCTTATTGTGGGTAAATACTTTGTTAGCATACTGCAATGCATATAGCATATCATGGGCTGTATACTGACTGAAAGAAAATCCATTGCCTGTATTGGTAAACTCATTATATGGCTCTACAATATCTTTAAGACCTCCTGTTTCCCTAACAATTGGAATAGTTCCATATCTCATCGACATAAGCTGGCTGAGCCCACACGGCTCGAATAATGAAGGCATTAAGAACACGTCACAGCCTGCATAAATACGGTGAGCCCTATCCTCAGAATAGCCGATATATGAAGAAATCTTCTCAGGATATTTCCCCTGGAAATGGTGGAACATATTCTCGTATCTGCTCTCTCCAGTTCCCAAAACAACAAACTGGACATTCATTGTTGTAAGTATCTCGTCCATCATATAAGCTACAAGGTCAAAGCCCTTCTGATCTGTAAGCCTTGAAACAATACCTATTAATAATGCATCCTCCTTCTGTGGAAGACCACTAATCTTCTGAAGTTCGGCCTTATTAGCCTTCTTGCCCTCTTCAATATTAGAAGTATCAAAATGAAAATCAATATATGGATCTGTCTTAGGATTGTACTCATCATAATCGATTCCATTAAGAATTCCAAATAATGAATCTCTTCTGGCATACATAAGACCACCTAAGCCTTCTCCACCCTCTTCTGTTGTTATATCGTGAGCGTATGTCGGGCTAACTGTTGTAATAGCATTAGCATATACACAGCCACCCTTCAGATAATTTGCCTCACCATATGACTCAAGAGCATTTGCACTGAAAATATGCTCTGGAAGACCTGTGATATCAGCAACCTCTCTAATCATCCAGCGTCCCTGGAACTTCATATTATGGATAGAGAAAATTGTCTTGATATTCTCATAAAACTTGTCTGAACCATATGAGGTTTTAAGAAAAACAGGCAATAATCCAGTCTGCCAGTCATTACAATGAATAATGTCAGGCACAAAATCAATATAAGGAAGAGCCTCCAATATAGCCTTAGAGAAATATGCAAACTTCTCTACATCCTCATAAATATTATTGTATGGACTTGGTCCTGCAAAATAAAATTCATTATCAACAAAGTAATATGTTATGCCCTTATATTCTGATTTAAGAATTCCAACATATTGTCTTCTCCAGTTAAGATCAACATATAAATGACATACAAACTTAAGCTTTGATGCAAAAGCCTCATCCATACAAGCATACTTTGGAATAATTACTCTTACGTCAAACTCGTCCTTATTAAAATATCTTGGTAACGACCCAACAACATCAGCCAGACCACCAGTTTTAATATATGGCACTGCTTCTGAAGAAGCTAAAAGTATTTTTTTCATCCTCAAAATGCCTCCTAATAATAATCATAAAATCTATGACTATTATACCATTTTTAGGCATTCATCTGCAATCTCATCTTGTCAGTAATTAATGCAATAAATTCAGAATTTGTAGGTTTTCCTTTGCCATTATTGATTGTATATCCAAAAAGTTCATCAATTGTATCCATCTTTCCTCGGCTCCATGCAACTTCAATCGCATGACGGATTGCTCTCTCAACTCTACTTGATGTAGTCTGATATTTCTTTGCAATCTCAGGATATAAAATCTTTGTAATAGAATTAAGCATTTCCATATCATTTACGGACATAATAATAGCTTCTCTTAAATACTGATATCCCTTAATATGAGCAGGAACTCCTATTTCGTGAATAATCTCTGTCACTCTCTCTTCTAATGAGTGTCTCTTGGTATCCTCACTCTCCGTTTCGAAAAGTGTCTCTTTATCGATTGGCTTATCAAGATAAACTAATAAAATATCTGGTGTTTTTCCATTCATTAATTCCTCATTTTCTGTCAGTTTTCTTAATAATTTGAGAATATACTCATTATCATTTGCTACAGCGACATTTACATTACTCATAATTTCCTCCTTGCTGTCTTCTAATGTCAAAAAATAAACTCCAATAATTATAATATATAATATTATTCCTACTGTCTATATGTGAAATGGCCCAATTTTTCCATTTTTTTTAAAAAATTTTTGGAAAAATTGGGTCAAATTTAAACCGCTTCTTCAAATTGTGAGTTATATAATTCAGCATAAAAACCATTCAATCTAATTAATTCGTCATGATTTCCCTGCTCTATGATATCACCATCCTTCATAACAAGAATGAGGTCAGCATTTTTAATTGTAGATAATCTATGTGCTATTACAAAGCTTGTTCTACCACGCATAAGGTTATCTAAAGCCTTCTGAATCCTAATCTCTGTACGGGTATCTACAGAAGATGTAGCCTCATCGAGAATAAGTATTCTATTGTCGGCTAATATAGCACGTGCTATTGTAAGGAGCTGCTTCTGTCCCTGGGATACGTTGCTTGCATCCTCATTAAGCTCCATATTGTAACCACCAGGCAAAGTCTGTATAAAATGATGTGCATGAGCAGCCTTTGCTGCTGCAATAACTTCCTCATCTGTAGCATCGAGTCTTCCGTAACGAATATTCTCCATAATTGTGCCCTGGAATAACCATGTATCCTGAAGAACCATTCCAAACGCATCTCTTAATTCCTGTCTGTTAAATTCCCTCACATCATGACCGTCTACTTTGATTGCACCCTCATTAACATCATAAAATCTCATAAGAAGCTTAACCATAGTAGTCTTTCCAGCACCAGTCGGACCAACAATTGCAATCTGCTGACCAGGTTCAACCTTTGCAGAGAAATCATTGATGATAATCTGATTTTCATTGTAACCAAAATGAACGTGTTCAAACTCAACAGCACCTTCGATTTTGTCAAGCTTTACAGGATTATCAACCTTTACATCCTCCTCTTCCTCTGCCAGGAACTCAAATACCCGTTCAGAAGCAGCAGTCATAGACTGAAGCTGATTTGCCACCTGTGCAATCTGCTGGATAGGCTGTGTAAAATTCTTAACATACTGAATAAATGCCTGGATATCACCAATTGTAATAACATTTTTTATTGCAAGAATTCCACCCGAAATCGCAACTCCTGCATATCCCAGATTACCAACAAAATTCATAATAGGCATCATAAGACCTGACAAAAATTGTGACTTCCATGCAGACTTATACAAAATATCATTAGTCTTCCTGAATTCATCTAAAGTCTCTTTTTCTTTGTTATAAGCCTTAATTACAAGATGACCACCATATACCTCTTCGACCTGACCATTAATATGTCCAAGATACTCCTGCTGATCTTTAAAGTACTTCTGAGACTTCTTCATTACAAGACCAATAAGAGACACTGACACAGGTAAAATAATAAGAGCAAGTAATGTCATAAGTGGCGAAATAGAAATCATCATTACAAATGTACCAATCAAAGTTGCAATCGACGTAATAATCTGGGTAATACTCTGGTTCAGACTCTGTCCTAATGTATCAACATCGTTTGTAATTCTCGAAAGAACTTCACCATATGTTCTTGACTCAAAATACTTCATTGGCATACGGTTAATTTTCTCAGAAATTTCTTTTCTTAATCTGTAACAGGTCTTCTGGGTAATTCCCGTCATAATTATTCCCTGAATAAAACTAAAGCAGGAACTAAAGACGTATAAACCTAAAGTAATTAAAAGAATCTTAGCAATATAATCAAAATCAATACTTCCTGTACCTGAAATTTTGGCCATAAGACCTTCAGCAAGCTTTGTTGTGGCTTTACCCATAATCTTAGGTCCGACGACAGCAAATACAGTAGATACTGCCGCAAAAATCATAACAACAATAATTGCTATCCAGTAACGGCCAAGATAATTGATGAGCTTTCCCATAGCCCCCTTAAAATCTTTAGGCTTCTCGCCCGGAGCCATACCACCCATAGGACCATGGCCGCCATGACGTCTTCTAGGAGAAGCCTTAAATTCTTTATTCATATTTTCTTCACTCATTTATGCTTCCTCCTTTCCGTCAGTAAGTCCAAGTTCCTTAGCAGACATCTGAGATCTTGCAATCTGCTCATAAGTTTCACAGTTTCTAAGTAATTCCTCATGAGTACCTTTTCCAACGATTCTTCCATCATCTAATACGATAATCTGATCTGCATGAAGAATTGTACTAATTCTTTGAGCCACAATAATTACCGAACTATCGCTTGTAACTTCATCCAAAGCCTTTCGAAGTGCAGCATCTGTCTTCATATCAAGTGCAGAAAAGCTATCGTCGAATACATAAAGCTTAGGATTTTTTGCAATGGCTCTTGCAATAGCAAGACGCTGCTTCTGTCCACCCGAAACATTGCTACCACCCTGAGCAATAGCACTGTCATATTTCTCCTTCTTCTCCTCAATAAAATCAGCCGCCTGAGCAATTGCAGCTGCTTTTTTAATCTGGTCATCAGAAGCATCACGGGCACCAAATCTTAAGTTGGATGCAATTGTTCCAGAGAATAAGATTCCCTTCTGTGGAACAAATCCAACAGTATTTCTTAACTCTTCCAAAGAATAGTTTCTTATATCTTCACCATCTAACTTAATAGTTCCCGCCGTCACATCATAAAATCTTGGAATAAGATTAACCAAGGTTGATTTTCCACAACCGGTACTTCCAATGATAGCTGTAGTTTTTCCAGGTTCCGCCACAAAATCGATGTCTGATAATACATCCTCCTTTGCACCCGGATATCTGAAATTAACATGCGAAAACTCAAGCTGTCCACTATGCTCCTTTGTTACAGGATTTACAGCATCCTTAATAGAACTGTCAGTCTTTACAACCTCTTCAATACGCGCGGCTGCAACACCAGCTCGTGGCATCATAATAGACATTGCAGTAAGCATAAGGAATGACATAACAATTATCATTGTATATGTGATAAAAGCCGTCATCTGTCCAACCTGCATCTGTCCGGCATCAATTCTATTTGCAGAAATCCAGACAATAAGAAGGGTGATTCCATACATAACCATTGACATACCAGGCATCATAAAAGTCATAACACGGTTTGTAAAAAGCTGTGTTCTGGTAAGGTTACGGTTAGCCTCGTCAAATCTCTCCTCTTCCCTCTGCTCACGCCCAAATGCCCTTATCACACTAAGACCTGTAAGAATCTCTCTTGACACGAGATTAAGTCTGTCAACCAATGTCTGCATAACCTTAAACTTAGGCATAGCAACAGACATTAAAACCATTACAAAACCAATAATAAGTACTACAGCAAGGCCAATCACCCATTCCATTCCAGCCTTAGTCTCAGCTACTTTTATTATTCCACCGATTCCGATAATTGGAGCATAAAGAATCATTCTAAGGAATACAGCCGTAACCATCTGAACCTGCTGTACATCATTTGTACTTCTTGTAATAAGTGATGCAGTAGAAAATTTGTTAATCTCAGCGTTTGAGAAAGCAACTACATTGCAGAAAGTCTTCTCCCTTAAATCTCTTCCAACACCAGCACCAACTTTTGATGCACAATACCCTACTACTACAGCACATAATGCCATTACGAAAGCATATAGCAGCATTAATCCGCCAGTCTTCCATAAGTAATTCATCTGTATTTTTTCGACATCTACACCAGCATTTTCGTCGCAGTTTACCGCAAAAGCAATTCCCATGGATTTAAGAGTTGATACCCCGATTGCATCAATTTTATCCTGAACACCTTTACGCATCTCAGTAATTGCATCATCCGGCAACTGTCCTGAAAGCAACATCTGCATAAATATATCTATGTCAGTATTATCTGTCCCCATATCCTCAGACATAGTAAATTCAGAAGCATCTGCCGATGTCATCTGATATACCATTACTATTGGCACAATAAGCTTCTCGTCTAACTCGTCCAATTTTTTCTCATCTGCAGATAATCTGTATGCAGCCCCATCCTCGGACGCGTTCTCGATATCCTCATATGCATCCATAAACAATATCTTTTCATCAGAAGTCATTAAAAGCTGGGCACGTTCATAATCAGCCTGTGTAATCTCTTCCGGAAGAATATGTTCAATACCTTTGTTCTGGATTCCCACATCAATAATTTCCGATGTGTACTGCGGCAAAGCCAAATCACAGTTAGCCTGAACCACGAGGAATGCAATAATTACAATTATCCACTTCCAGTATGGAAGCATGTTCTTAAATATCTTTCCCATATCATTTCCTTACTTTCCTATTTTTTGCTAATTTATGTCACTGCAAATAATTTTATCACAGACATCTTATTTCTCAACAATATAAAACTAAAATATATATTAACAATTTATAAAAAAGCTTCTATACCCAACATTTATTGTGAGATATAGAAGCTTACTCGAGCTATATTTTTATTTTAAAATTATTTTTTCCAGTACCTTCGCCGCCAATTCTGATGGATATCCCAGTGCAGTCAGCTTTTCAACTGTGTCATTACCCTGATTTATGGCATCTAATATTTCTAAAACTTTCGTTTCTCCTAAAGATTCTCCAATGGTTTTTCCTTCCGTTCTTCCTTCCGCTCTTCCTTCCGCTCTTCCTTCCGCTCTTCCTTCCGCTCTTCCTTCCGCTCTAGCA
>JAXJVZ010000141.1:0-2011 GCA_036308285.1 Agathobacter sp.
ATATTAAACAGTTATAAGAATAGAAATAATAAAAAGAGAAGGGTGAAAAAATGGATAAGAAGAATATCTTAACTTATGAAGGACTTAAGAAACTTGAGGATGAATTAGATTATTTAAAGGTAGTAAAAAGAAAAGAGATTTCACAGAAGATTAAAGAAGCACGTGAGCAGGGAGACCTTTCAGAGAACGCTGAGTACGATGCAGCAAAGGATGAGCAGAGAGATATCGAAGCCCGTATTGAAGAAATCGAGAAAATCCTTAAGAATGCAGAAGTAGTATTAGAAGAAGAAGCAGATTCAGATAAAGTAAGCATCGGATGCCAGGTAAAGATTTTAGACTGCGAATACGATGAAGAATTAACATACAAGATCGTAGGATCAACAGAAGCAAACAGCTTAAGAGGAAAAATCTCAAACGAGTCACCAGTAGGTCACGCACTTATCGGTAAGAAGGTAGGAGACAGCGTAACAGTAGAGACTCAGATGGGAGAATTAACATACAAGATTCTTGAGATAACAAGAACAACTGCAGAATAATTACCACAAAGAAAGGGTATGAGATAATGGCTGAACAGAACAACCAGGATATTAACCAGCTTCTTAAGGTTCGCCGCGAGAAGTTACAGAATTTACAGGAAGCAGGTAATGACCCATTTGTCATTACAAAGTATGACCAGACACATCATTCAGATGAAGTAAAGGAATTATATAATGCTCATGAGGAGAAGCTTCTTGTAGGAAGAGAAGCAGTAAATGTAGAAGGCTTAGACGAGGCAGCTGCAAGACAGGCAATAAATGATGACTACAACGAGCGTCGTGAAATCATGGATGCACAACCAATCCATGTATCAATCGCAGGACGTATGATGTTCAAGCGTGTAATGGGTAAAGCATCATTCTGTAACATTCAGGATCTTAAGGGAAGAATTCAGGTATATGTTGCAAGAGATGTAATCGGAGAAGACGCATACGCAAGCTTCAAGAAAAGCGACATCGGTGATATCTACGGTGTAAAGGGATATGCATTCCGTACAAAGACAGGTGAGATATCAATCCACGCAGAAGAGATGACATTACTTTCAAAATCTCTTCAGATACTTCCAGAGAAGTTCCACGGATTAACAGACACAGATGTACGTTACCGTCAGAGATATATCGATCTTATCATGAACGAAGAGAGCAAGAATGTATTCGTAAAGAGATCACTTATGATGAAAGAAATCAGAAACTTCCTTGCATCACGTGATTTCATGGAAGTTGAGACACCAATGTTAGTATCTAATGCAGGTGGTGCAGCAGCAAGACCATTCGAGACACATTACAACGCACTCAACGAAGATGTAAAGCTTCGTATTTCACTTGAGCTTTACTTAAAGAGACTTATCGTAGGCGGACTCGAGAGAGTATACGAAATCGGAAGAGTATTCCGTAACGAAGGTGTAGATACAAGACATAACCCGGAGTTTACACTTATGGAGTTATATCAGGCATATACAGACTACGAAGGAATGATGGAGCTTACAGAGTCAATGTTCCGTTACCTTGCAGAAAAGGTAGTAGGTTCAACAAAGATTTCCTACAACGGAGTTGAAATCGACCTTGGAAAGCCATTTGCCCGCATGACAATGAATGAGGCAATTCTTAAGTACACAGGAATTGACTTTGACCAGATAGAAGATGATGCAGCAGCAAAGAAGCTTGCAGATGAGCATCATATTGAATACGAGGATCGCCACAAGAAGGGTGATATCATTAACCTCTTCTTCGAGGAGTACTGTGAGAAAGAGCTTATCCAGCCAACATTTATTATGGATCACCCAATTGAAATCTCACCACTTACAAAGAAGAAACCAGGAGATCCTTCAAAGGTAGAGCGTTTCGAGCTCTTCTGTAATACATGGGAGATGTGTAACGCATACTCAGAGCTTAACGACCCAATCGACCAGAGAGAGCGTTTCGCAGCACAGGATGCAAATGCAGCAGCAGGTGATGACGAGGCTGAGCATACAGAT
>JAXJVZ010000142.1:0-1811 GCA_036308285.1 Agathobacter sp.
GATACGATTTCTGCACACTCTCTTAAGTCACGACTGATATACTCTGGCGCATGTCCCTCAAACTTATAATATATCTTGTGCTCAAGCGATGCCCAGAAATCCATGGCAATAGTTCTTATCTGAATCTCGACTCTGACATCAAAAACTTTATCGGATATGAAAATTGGAACTGAAACTATCATATGATAGCTCTTATACCCACTTTCCTTAGGATGCTTAATATAATCTTTTACAGAAATAACTGTAATGTCATTCTGCATACCAATCATCTCTGCAAGCTTGTAAATATCTGATGTAAAAGAGCAGACAATTCTGATACCTGCAATATCTTTAACATGAGTATGCATGTTCTTAAGAGTAGGCTCATAACCATCCTTCTTTAATTTCTTTACAATACTTTCAGCAGTCTTAAGTCTCTTCTTAATATATTCAATGGGATTATAATTATGTATCTGTACGAATTCGTCATTGAGGATTTCAACCTTGGTTCCAATCTCTTTAAGAGCTGAATTATACAAAAACATCAGCATCTCCCAGCTATTAATCACATCCGGAAAATTATTATCGTTCATAAAATGTACCCCCTCCATTTACATGACAAATATTAAGTAATAAAAATCTAGTAATCTAATAATCTTCTTCTAAGACCTGCATCTCCATATAATCAAAGTCAATCTCCTCCATAAAATTGTCCTTGTTAAAGCTGGTCTTACTTCTTATTTTAAACTCATTTATATTATTATCAAGCCAAATTGGAATAGAATAATCAAAATTATTACAAACCTGCTCTAAAGCGGCAAATATTTTATGCGTCCTGGTATCATTTTCGTAATTTTCTATTGTATCGTGCTGTATAAGATGAGCATCCTTATATACCTTAAACCATATTTTCATATTACTATTTCCTTCTCTGGCGATTACATTCGTACATTAAAAGTGTAGCCGATATCGCTGCATTGAGCGACTCAACCTTTCCTTCCATTGGAATCTTAATATATGTGTCGGCACAATCTGCGATTTCATCGCTAAGACCGTTGCCTTCGTTACCTATCAGAAATCCACATGAAGTAGTATAATCAGGCTCATCATAGCTTAGCTGTCCTTTTAAATGTGCAGCATAGAGGCTGATTCCCTTACTCTTTAATTCCTCTAAAGTTCCCTTCAGATCTTCAACAATTACAAATGGCACTCTGTAGAGACTTCCCATTGTAGAACGGACAGTCTTAGGATTGAAAACATCCACAGTAGTTTTATTCATAATTATGCCTGTAATTCCTGCACCTTCACCTGTTCTTATCATAGTTCCAAGATTGCCCGGATCCTGAATGCTTTCTAATATAAGTAAATGTGCTTTATCGGCATTGATAAGCTCTGATAAATCATATTCAGGCATTTTTACAAGTGCCATTACTCCCTGTGGCGTCTGTGTATCAGATACTGCATTAAACACCGAGTCTTTGACTACCCAGAGCTTATCTTCATATTGCTCCAGCTTTTTAGCGTTATTCTCATCTTTATAAAAGCTTTCAGATACATAAATCTGATTAACCCACTCAGGAGGAGCCTCAAAACTCATCTTGGGTCCTTCTGTGACAAATAGCCTTTGTTTTCTTCTTTCTTTACTTTTCTTTATAAGTGCAGATAATGACTTAATCTGCTTGTTATCACTACTGGTTATCATAAGTCTCCCCACGAATTTTTTTAAGAATGCTCCAGCCTTCTTGCTACTGAATGTGCGTCAGCTTTGCTAACATCTTCCTATGTGTAGTACACTATCCAACTGAGCTAATACAGTACAAAAGCACCGCAAA
>JAXJVZ010000143.1:0-4232 GCA_036308285.1 Agathobacter sp.
ATCTAAATGAATATGGTATTATCGTTAATGCAATATTTAATGAATGTGACATTAAGCTTGGTGAGTTTACCCATATAAAGTCATACTAGTACAAAAAACGCAGGAAAGATTTTACTCTTCCTGCGTTTTTATCAGTTTATTTTAGAAATTAATTTCCCCAAGAACCACCCCAGTATGGATTGTTCTTAGAAGCCTCTTCATATGACATACCATTTCCCTGCCAATATGGATTGCTGCATGTTCCGAGGTCTTTATCTGCTGCACCGCAGGGACAAAATTATCGTACACAGAATGACCTTCACTTAAGAATCTTAGTTGCAAGTGCTGCAAGGCTTGATGAGTCAAGTCCACCACTTAATGTAATACCTCTTTTTCCTTTTGTTCTTGTCGCATCAAGCACACACTTTTCATATATGCTCATAAAATTGCAAATTGCATCTTTAGCAGATAAGTCCTCCCCAGACTTATGCTTTGGGAGCTTCCAGTAATTTGTGCGATTTTCTTTCTGGCCGGCAAACTGCATTACATTTGCTACAAGGCGATAACCCTGACTTAACAGCCGGGTAGTTACAGTTGACTTTCCACTGCCACTTGAACCACTGATTAAAACTGCCCCATTTTCATCTGCAAGCGCTGCACAGTGTATGGACAAAAGCCCACGCGTAATTCCAATGATAGACATTCCCCGTCCCCAATGGTTCAAGTTCAAAAAAAGGATATCCAAATGGATATCCTTCTTCAAGAGCGATAGACGGGGCTCGAACCCGCGGTCTCGACCTTGGCAAGGTCGCGCGTTACCAACTACGCCACTATCGCATTTATTAAGTTCTGTGCTCTGTTCTCTCAAGCACATTTAGTATAATACAGTATATCTAAAATAATGTCAACAACTTTTTTAAATTTTTTTAAAAAATTTCTTCTATTTATTTTGCACCCTCATATACTGTAAAGAATAATAATTGGAGGTAAATATGAGCGCAAAAACCAAAATCATTGTCCTAAAAATGAAAAGCTTAATTTTCACGACAGTAATGATAGGTCTTGGAATCATTCTGCTAATTTTGATTCTTACGGTAGTGATTCCACAAAATTCAAAAGAAGGCAGAAAAAGTGTTGATACAGCCTCCTATGTTCCTGGAGTATACACCTCTTCTGTCCAGCTAAATGATACAGCTATCGATGTAATGGTCACTGTTGATGAGAATAATATCAATAACATCGAGCTTGTCAACCTTGATGAAAAAGTCGAGACAATGTATCCACTTATAGGCCCTGCGATGGAAGATTTATCTAATCAAATTATAGAGAATCAGTCGACTGAAGATATTACATATCCAACTACCAGTCAATACACTTCAATTGTTCTGATGAATGCAGTGGAGGATGCATTAAAAAAAGCCCGCACATAATGTGCGGGCCGATATATTAGTTTCCTGTTACTGATGAAAGATAATCATCAATAGCTGTTGTATCACAATAGAAAGTCTCTGCTGGTCTATTCTCTTCATAATTTTCATATACTGCATATCCAGCCCATCCAGCAAGTCCAATTACAACTACGCCTGTAAAAACTGCTGCGATTCTTGCTTTAAGTTTGTTTCTTGCTATAGTCTTCTTTCTATTTGCTTTTTCCTTTTTATATCTATCAACCTTAGCCTGACTCATAATATATCTCCTTTTAACTCAATACATTAATTCTATATATCATACCCTCTTTTGTCAATATAATATAGAAAATGTGGGGTAAACTAGTCTCTTACATGTTGCGGGAGATATCAAGGCATTTCATCATAGCTTCGATGACTGCGCTTCGCATTCCCTTGTCCTCTAATACTCTTACAGCCTGGATTGTCGTTCCGGCTGGGGAGCAGACCATATCTTTAAGTTCTCCGGGATGCATTCCTGTTTCAAGAACCATTTTGGCACTTCCAAGTACAGCCTGTGCTGCAAATTTATAAGCCTGGCTTCTAGGCATTCCACCTGCAACTGCTGCATCAGCCATCGCCTCGATAAACATAAAAACATACGCTGGCGAACTTCCACTTACAGCCGTTACAACATCCATAAGTCGCTCCGCAACAACCTCAGTTGCAGAAAAACCGTCACAGATATCTCTTACCATATCAAGTTCATCAGCTGTAACCATATCATTTGCACACATTCCCATCATGCCTTCTTTTACCATCGAAGGGGTATTAGGCATTGTTCTAATCACCTTAAGCTTTCTTCCAAACACTTCATCAAACCACTCAAGGCTCTTTCCAGGTGCTATTGAAATAATAATCTGTGTATCATTTACACAATCCTTAATCTCATCAATAACCTCTGCATAGAACTGTGGCTTTACTGCAAGGAAAATCACATCAGATACTCTGGCAACCTCTTTGTTATCAGCAAACGCCTTAATCCCTAACATCTGGCTTTTACTCTCCCTGCTAGCCTCTGATTTAGCCGAAAAACACATATCCTCCGGCTTACATTTGCCAGAATCAAGTATTCCCTTCGCCATAGCCGTTCCCATATTTCCACAGCCTATAAAACCTATTCTCATCTCATAAACCTCCATCTGATTTTATCCCAACAATCTGCCTACCACCAGTCAGCAAATTATCCTTAAGCAAGTAAACTAAACTAAATATTATTGTTCCGTTTCCCTTGGGATTGCAGTAACCTGGGGGTATGACTGACTCTTCATTGTAGCTGCAGGAGGCGGGATGCGGTATATACATACTTAATTGTTGACCGTAAAGAAACGTCGGCACTTAATGAGTATAATGCCATAGGCATTGTACGAATTTAGTACCGCTACGTTTCGCCCCGAGCGAGAGCGTGTCAACCATTAAGTATGTATATACCGCATCCCGCCCCGCAGCCACAAGGCAGAGCCAGTCATACCCCCCAGGTTACTGCCAATCCCAAGCCAACACCCAAAGACTAGTTTACCACATTTTAAGCTCCAATGCTACTGGCTACAGGTACACATCTATGCTCAACAGACGTTGAGAAAACAATCTGTGTACGAGTCTTTCCAAATCTCTGAAGTTTATTGATGAATGTATCAAGATCATTTGTATTAGCGAATTCAACCTCAAGGAGCATAGCATACTCTCCTGTAACACAGTTACATTCGATAACATTTGGAATATTGGCTATAAAAGGATAAAATTCTTTCTTCTGAACAGGCTCCAGATCAAGATTAACAAAAGCTTTAATTTTGTAACCAAGCGCCTGTGAATTAATCTGGGCATGATAACCTGTAATAATACCGTTTCTCTCCAAACGCTCAATTCTTGCTGTTACTGCAGGAGATGAAAGATAGACTGATGCTGCAATATCCTTAATTGATATACGTGCGTTTTCCTGCATTAAGTCAATAATTTTCTCATCAATTGCATCTAAACTTGTTCTCATAATATACCTCACCTTAAATAAATATTATTCTGTTTTGTAGTAACCTGGAAATATTCAGGAACGCTCCGGCGTTCTTGTTGCCAAATGTTAATAAACTTTGCTGACATTTTCTTAACATTCCTGCAATCCGCCAGGGGATTTTATTTCCTATGACGAAAAAAAGATGCCTAAAAGAGGCACTTTGCCTCTTTTAGACATCTTCGTCTTAATTTTCTTAAGTTGCAATCAGAATAACATCCTTTTTTAAAGTTGTCAAGCTAAAATTATGAACGATAATCAGCATTTATCTTTACATAATCATATGTAAGGTCACATCCCCATGCTGTAGCCTCTGCATCACCCTCGTGCATATCCACAAACACTGTAACCGCTGGTGCCTTCATTATCTCAAGTGCTTTATCCTCATCAAATTCTAATGGAGTTCCAAAATCAAATACCTTAAGTCGACCATTTTCACTCTCAAAGAAAAGCTCGACGTTGTTCTGGTCAAACTGCGCACCAGAGTAACCCATAGCACAAAGGAAACGTCCAAAGTTTGCATCGCATCCAAAAATTGCAGCCTTTGAGAGGTTTGAACCTACAATCGCTTTTGAAAGTGTGCGTGCATCCTCTTTAGACTTAGCATTCACTACCTTTGCCTCGAAGAGCTTTGTTGCCCCCTCTCCATCACCAGCCATCCTCTTTGCAAGATAACAGCATACATGGAATAAGGCTGATTTAAATATCTCGTATTCTGCATTCTTCTCTGTAATCTTATCATTTCCTGCCAGACCATTAGCCATTAGAATAAGTGTATCATTTGTAGAAGTATCTCCGTCTAC
>JAXJVZ010000144.1:0-2411 GCA_036308285.1 Agathobacter sp.
CAAGCAGCTTTTACTATGGGGAATGCAACGTATTAGGGAAAGAAACAATGAACCGATTACTTTACACGTTGCAAAATGGAATAACGATGCCCTTATGTTGTACAAGAAAATAGGATTTGAAATTGCGAATGTTGAAAAGGTTCGCTAAATTCCAATTGTGTAAACACATAATTTAAGGGTTACATTATCTGTTATAATTTATTATTAAATTCTTGGCAAACCCTTATAAACACTAACTTTTCTGTATGTGTGCTTTCCCTTATGTGTTCCCTTGTGTTATATCGTTCCACAAGGATTTATGACCCCTCATAAGGGCAAAAACAAGGGAAGCAAAATCACATAACACATTATAACACAATATGAATGGACTGTGTGAACTGATTGAAATGCTTTTAGATTTTACAGAAAAGAGGATTGATTGAATGAATATCATATATGCAGAATACAACATTTACCATAATAGCATTGATATATGCACTTATGCCGGATATATCCTGCGGATTGACTGTGCAAAAGCAGAGGAAGGATTAAAGACTACTCCTAATTCAGAATGTTCATTAAATGCTCTTGCGATAGACAACCCTATTGAGTATGCTCGTCTATATCTGGACGGAACTATGCAAAGTTGGATAGATGCAGAGGACAGTTTGGAATTGTGGTAACTATACAGGCGGATTGCTAAGAATTGGCCAATCCGCCTTAAATAATCTATAAATATGAATGGAATATTAGAGATATTCGTGGTAAAATAGAGAGCGAAAATTTGAAGTTGACGGAGGAATAAAAATGCTTACACATGTTGGCACAAATACAATAGAGACAGAGAGATTAATACTTCGAAGGTTCGAATATACAGATGACGACGCAATGCTTGAATATTGGGTTGCAGACGAGAAAATACAATCATTATATTCTGAACCAGTGTACTCTACTAAAGATGAGGTAAAAGGATTGCTTGACAAGTATATAGGTTCTTATGAAAAGAATGACTATTATCGTTGGGCTGTTGTTGAAAAAACAACGGGTGAATGTATAGGACAGATAGCATATTTTTTGGTTGATAGTAAGAATTATTTTGCTGAAATTGAATATTGCATTGGTTCGGATTTTCAGTGTAAAGGTTTTGCAACAGAGGCAACAAAAGCAGTTATTGCATATGGATTCGATAGAATGAATTTGCACAAGGTTCAAATTTGTACTAAGACTATTAATGCACCATCAAAACGAGTAATAGAAAAATGTGGTTTTGTATATGAAGGAACATTGAGAGACTATTTCTATATGAACGGAGAATATGTTGGAAGATTGTATTTTTCAATATTAAGAAATGAGTTTGAAACTATGAAATAGGATATTTGTAGAGGTATTGTTTATGAAGATTGAATATAGAAAAGCGGATGTTGCAGATGCAGAATTACTGATAGATATTTATAATTCTACATTTTATAGTGATTATATTAAATATGGTGAATGTCCTGCTTATGGAAAAACAAAAGAAATGATGGAGAAATCTATAATAGATTATCCTAAATTTATTATTTTATATAATACCGAACCAGTCGGTTGCATTTCTTGTAAGAAGGTGGAAAAAGGAATATATGAGGTGGGCTGTTTGTGTGTTGTTCCAGAGTTTCAAGGAAAAGGAATAGGAACTCAAGCAATTAAATTTATAACATCGCACTACGAGGATTGGGATAAATTTACTTTAGTCACCCCCATAGACAAAAAGGAAAATGTAAAGTTTTATACAGAAAAATGTGGATTTGATATAGTGTCTATGGAAATGGATGGGAATGTTAAAGTAGCACGATTTGTTTTAGAAAAATAAATTTGAATTTGGAGATGTTATCTATGAAGATTGAATATAGAAAAGCGGACATAACAGATGCAGAATTGTTAATAGATATTTATAATTCTGCGTTTTATAGTGATTATATTAAATATAGTGAATGTCCTGCGTATGGAAAGACTAAAGAGATGATGGAAAAATCTATAATAGATTATCCTAAATTTATTGTTTTACATAATAGTGAACCAGTTGGTTGCGTTTCTTGCAAAAAAGTGGAAACAGGAATATATGAGGTTGGCTGTTTGTGTGTTGTTCCAGAGTTTCAAGGAAAAGGAATAGGAAGACAAGCAATTAAATTTGTAACATCGCACTACGAGGATTGGGATAAATTTACCTTAGTCACACCCATAGATAAAAAGGAAAATGTAAAGTTTTATATAGAAAAATGTGGATTTGATATGGTGTCTATAGAGATGGATGGAAATGTTAAAGTAGCACGATTTGTTTTAGGAAAATAAACTTTGAATTTTCAGCTTTATATGATGAGGAAATGATTATGAAAAAAACAAAATTAACAGTCATAGTGGACAACATTCCACAGGGCGATATCAAAGGGGAATGG
>JAXJVZ010000145.1:0-2198 GCA_036308285.1 Agathobacter sp.
CATATATACAAGGCCTTTTTGCGTCATCCCCCTGCGCGCATACAATTCCTAAGTCAATCCCGAAGGTTTACCTTGTGCGTTTATGTAAGTGGGATACTATTTTGGTGTGGCAATGTGGTTCTATTTAAAAAAATAATTCAAAAAGCCACATGATATAAGGTGTTATATTATCTGCTTTGTGGCTTTTTTGAGCCTATTGCTCATGTGGGTCACAAGCAAATTATATATTTTTGTTACGCCTGTGGCATATTAATCAAAAATTTTTATAAGAGCCACAATTTATAAAACTTGATTTTTTTATAATTGTGGCTTTTTTCTGAAAAATACTCTCTTATATCACACTTCGCAAAAAAAACATGATTTTTCGTGTGGCTTTTATTACAAAATATTCAATATAAGCCACGCGCATAAAATTTTCTTTAATTTTTTCTGTGGCTTTTATTATGAGATATTTATCATATGCCACATGCACAAAATACAGAATTGTTTTGTTGTGGCAATTGATTCAAAAAATTAATTATATGCCACATTATATTTAAAACATAACAATCAGAAATATTCCGTACAGAATATCCTACAAAAAAAGCTTAACTAAACGCTATTGGGACGGAGTTTAGTGGACTAAATTTATGTTAATATAATTTACAGCTTGACTCCTCTAAATTTGCTACACTATAATTTCTGAGTACGAAATTGACAAAAGGAGGCACTCCAAAATGGGAATACTCGTAATTATAAAGCAAATGTTAGTAATAGCTATCCTTGTTATGACAGGATACACACTGTTCAGGCTCAGGATAATAGATGAACCAATGTCAAAAAAACTGTCAACACTGGTCATCGATGTCTGCAACCCAGCCCTTGCAATAGCCTGCATAATTCAGGACCGTCCGGTAGTTGAACACAGCAAAATCCTATTCGCAGGTGGAATAGGCATAGTGATTTATCTGGTATTAATAGCAATGGGAGCATGCCTGCCAGCAATTCTAAGAATCGCTCCAGACGAGAGAAAATATTATCACATGATGATGGTCTACACCAACACAGGTTTCATCGGAATACCGCTGGCACGAGCAATTTTGCCTGCAGAGGCTATGATATATGTAATCATATTCAATGTATTATTCAGCCTCTTTTTCTATACCCATGGCACCTATGTGCTTAGAAGCGATGCCTTAAAAAGGAACCACAAAAATGAGTCAGAAGCAGAAAACAAAAAAGTAATAGAAGACCAGTCAGAAACAGAAGACAAAACAGAAAAAGAAGACCAGTCAGAAACAGAAAACAAAAAAGTAATAGCAAAACATGCCATAAAATCAGCCACAAAATCAGCCAGAAAAATAAACATAGGAATAATCAGCAGCCTAATCGCCATCTTATTATGCTGGTTCAACATAAGGGTTCCAAGTGTCATCGGTGACAGCTTGATTTACATAGCCAACGCCACAACATTTTTGTCAATGACAGTCCTTGGAGTATCTCTGGCAATGGTATCCTTTAAAGATATATTCAGGGGAAAAATAGTCTACGCATACGCTCTGCTTCACTTAATTGTAATCCCAATTATTATTGGAAAGGCAATGAGCACAATCGGAGCTGACCATAGCATGACCAACGCCTTCGTCCTGATGACAGCCCTCCCGGGTGCAAACATGCCATTGATGCTGGCTGGTAAAAATGGCCACGATACAAGGCTGCTATCCCAGATGATATTACTAACCACAGTACTGTCTCTAATTACGGTACCAGCAGTAATGTATACGTTATAGCTCCAAAGCTACTGAATTTGTCTGAATTACAAATAAGATAGTAAAGCAACTGAGACATAGCCTTTGGAGATTGCAAAATAGGCACATAAAATGCAATTAAGCGTAGAAAGAGCTTCTTTTGAGGTAATGAAAACTCGAAAGAAGCTCTTTTCTGTAGGCTTGTTATGCTATAATTAGTCTCTCTGTTTAAGAGACTCTATTTGTGACTTAAGTTTAGAAATCTCTTCGTCCTTAGAAGAAATAATATCATCCTTAGCAGCAGATTCTTTTCTTGCCGAATCCAACTCAGACTTAGCTGAATCCAATGCTTCTTTCGCCACTTTAACTTCCTGTGCCAACTCATCAATCATATAATTTGCTGTATTCCTGTCGAGGATTTCCAATGCTTCTGAGAACATATATATCAACTCCTTCGGTCTGGTCCTAAAC
>JAXJVZ010000146.1:0-11431 GCA_036308285.1 Agathobacter sp.
GGATATTGATGGCTTTATTTTGCATCAGGCAAACATCAGAATTATTGATTCTGTAGCAAAGACAATCGGAGTACCTAAGGAAAAGTTTTTTGTGAATATAGATGAATATGGAAATACATCAGCTGCAAGTGTTGCACTTGCATTAAATCAGGCAATGGAAGAGGGCTGGTGTAAGGATAAAAATAGACTTCTTCTTGCAGGCTTTGGAGCTGGCAAGACATGGGGCGCAGCAGTATTAGAGTCGTATATATAAAGAGAGGGCATATGATGAAATTACAGGATTTAGTAGATATTAAATACCCTATCATTCAGGGTGGAATGGCAAATATCGCAACAGGTGAATTTGCAGCAGCAGTTTCAAATGCTGGCGGTCTTGGACTTATCGCATCAGGCGGTATGGACCATACAAGAATTAAAGAAGAAATTGATAAATGTCGTGCACTTACAGACAAGCCTTTCGGAGTTAACTTAATGCTCATGAATCCTGATGTAGATGCAATTGCAGAGCTTTTATACGAAGAGAAAGTTCAGGTAATTACAACTGGAGCAGGAAACCCAGGAAAGTACATGGCTAAGTGGAAGGAAAACGGAAGCATAGTTATTCCTGTAGTTGCAAGTGTAGCCCTCGCTAAGAAGATGGTTCAGCTTGGCGCAGATGCAATTATCGCAGAAGGTGGAGAAAGTGGTGGACACGTAGGTGACATGACAACAATGACACTTTTACCACAGGTTCTTGCAGCAGTAGATGTACCTGTTATCGCAGCAGGTGGAATTGCAAACGGAAATCAGATGGCAGCAGCTTACGTTCTTGGTGCAAGCGGAGTTCAGATTGGAACATGTCTCTTAGTAAGTGAGGAGTGCCCAATTCATGAGAATTACAAGAATGCACTTATCAAGGCAAAGGATAACGGAACAACTGTAACTGGTCGTTCACAGGGAGCACCTGTAAGAATTCTTAAGAACAGCATGGCAAGAGAGTACTTAAAGCTTGAGCAGGCTGGAGCCGACAAGATGGAGCTTGAGAAGATTACACTTGGTGGACTTAGAAGAGCCGTTGTAGACGGAGATGTAGTAACTGGTTCTGTAATGGCAGGTCAGGTATGTGGTCAGCTTAAAGAGGTTCGTCCTGTAGCAGACATTCTTGAAGAGCTTTATACAGATGCTAAGAAGAGACTTGATGAAGTCTGTGGAAACATGATTTAGGAGATAAATATGAAATTAGGTTTTATATATGCAGGACAGGGAAGCCAGAAGGTCGGAATGGGTCAGGACTTTTATGAGCAGTTCCCTGAGTTTAAAGAGACAATGGATAATGCTTCAGAGGCAGTGAAGGATGTAACAGATTTTGATGTTAAGGACTTATGCTTCAACGGACCAGACGAGCAGTTATCATTAACAAGGTACACACAGCCATGTATGGTTGCATTTGCAGTAGGAGTTACAAAGCTCTTAAAGGCAAAGGGATTAAATCCAGAGTATGTATGTGGATTAAGCCTCGGTGAGTACTCAGCACTCTATGCAGCAGATGTATTATCAGAAAAGGATGTGCTTAACCTTGTAGCATACCGAGGAATGGTAATGCAGGAAGCTGTTAAGGACCGCCAGGTAAAAATGTCAGCAGTTCTCATGTTAGACAGACAGACAATTCTTGACTGCTGTAAAGAAGTAAGCGATAAGTTAAGCGCAGAAGGCAAAGACCTTACAGTTCAGGTTGCAAATTATAACTGTCCTGGTCAGATTGTAATCTCAGGAGACGCAGAAGCAGTTGATATCGCTTCAGAGCTTCTTAAGGAAAAGGGAGCAAAGAGAGTACTTCCACTTAAGGTAAGCGGACCATTCCACACATCACTCATGAAGCCAGCAGGTGACTTACTTGCTAAGAGATTCGAAGGTGTAAGCTTCAATGAGCCAAAGAACAAGGTCATTTTCAATGCAACAGGAAAGACAATGCAGGAAGGTGAAACTTTTGAGGCGCTCCTTGAGAAACAGGTACAGAGCAGTGTTTATTTAGAGGACTCAATTGCCCTTATGAAAGAGCAGGGAGTTGATACAATCGTAGAGATTGGACCAGGAAATGCTATTAGTAAGTTTGTAAAGAAGACAGTTTCAGATGTTAATGTTTACAGCATTGATTCGGTTGAAGATTTTAACAAGGTTGTAGCAGAACTTGCATAGTACAGGAGACTGCAAAGTGCAGGGGTTATATAGTGCAAGAGATTGTATAGAGCAAGAGGTTGCAAAGTACAAGGGATTGTATAGAGCAAGAGGTTGCAAAGTACAAGGGATTGTATAGAGCAAGAGGTTGCAAAGTACAAGGGATTGTATAGTGTAAGAGATTGTACAGTGTAGGAAATTGTAGCGTGTAAGAGATTACATAGAATAAGAATTAGAGTAAAAAAGAGTTTGTGTATATACATACATAAATAAGGAGAATCAGGATGGCAGAAAGAGTAGCAGTAGTAACAGGCGGAAGCCGTGGAATCGGAAAAAGCATCTGCGTAGCACTTGCTAAGAACGGATTTAACATCGTAACTTGTTATACAAGTAATCCTGCATCAGTTGAGGAAACATTAGCTGCATGTAAGGAGCAGGGGGTAGAGGCATATGCTGTTTGTGCAAATGTAGCTAACAGCGAGGATGTAGATAAGCTTTTTGACGAAGTTAAAGATAAATTTGGAAGAATTGACGTACTTGTAAATAACGCAGGTATCACAAGAGATAACCTCATCCTTAGAATGACAGAGGAAGAGTTCAATCAGGTTATCGATGTTAACTTAAAGGGAGCATTCCTTTGCAGCAAGGTTGCAGCAAAGATGATGCTTAAGAAGAAATACGGAAGAATCATCAACATAAGCAGTGTTGTTGGTATAAGCGGAAATGCCGGTCAGGTAAATTACTCTTCAAGTAAGGCTGGACTTCTTGGAATGACAAAGTCAATTGCAAAGGAGCTTGGTGGAAAGGGTATCACAGCAAACGCAATCGCACCTGGATTTATCCAGACAGAGATGACAGAGCAGTTATCTGACGATGCACAGAAGTACTGGCAGGAGAGAATTCCAAGAAAACGTCTTGGAAAGCCAGAGGACATTGCAAACGCAGTATGTTTCCTCGCTTCAGAAAATGCAGATTACATTACAGGTGTTGTTTTACCAGTTGATGGTGGAATGACTTGCTAATTATAGGAGAATAATATGAGCAGAAGAGTTGTTATTACAGGAATGGGAACAGTAAACCCAATCGGAAATAATGTTGAAGAGACATGGAATAATGCAGTAAAGGGTGTGTGTGGTATCGCACCAATCACACAGTTTGACACAACAGATTTCAAGGTAAAATTAGCTGGTGAAGTTAAGAATCTTGATGTAGATGCTATTCTTGGAAAAAAAGAATCAAAGAGAATGGATAGATATACACAGCTTGCTATGATTGCGGCAAAAGAAGCTGTAGAGATGAGTGGTCTTGATTTTGATAAGGAAGACACTTCAAGATGTGGTGTTTTAGTTTCAAGTGGAATTGGTGGACTTACAACAATTCAGGACGAGCATCAGAAAGCAGTAGATAAGGGATATGCCAAAATGTCTCCATTTTTCATTCCAATGGCTATTTCAAACATGGCTGCAGGACAGATTGCTATCGCATATGGTCTCCATGGAATGTGTACATGTGTAGTAACAGCTTGTGCAAGTAGTAACAACGCAATAGGTGATGCTTTCAGACATATCAGAGATGGATATGCAGAAGTTATGGTATGTGGTGGTAGCGAGAGCTGTGTAAATGAGTTAGGAATCGGAGGTTTCTCTTCTCTTAAGGCTCTTAACACAACAGAGGATCCAAACAGAGCATCAATCCCATTCGATAAAGAAAGAAACGGATTTGTATTAGGTGAGGGTGCCGGAATCCTTATCTTAGAGGAGTATGAGCATGCTGTATCAAGAGGTGCAGTAATTTACGGTGAGGTTGCCGGATACGGTGCAACTTGTGATGCACATCATATTACAGCTCCAGACCCAGAAGGAACACAGGGTGCTGCATGTCTTAAGCTTGCGGTTAAGGATGCAGGAATGGAGTTAGAGGATATCGATTACATTAATGCACATGGAACATCAACACACCTTAACGATAGCGGAGAGACAAAGGCTATCAAGATGGCATTCGGTGACCATGCTAAGAACTTAAAGGTAAGCTCAACAAAGTCAATGACTGGACATCTTCTTGGTGGAGCAGGTGCTGTTGAGGCAATCTTTACAACACTTGCAGTCCAGAATGATTTCGTTCCACCAACAATCAACTACAAGGTATTTGATGAAGAGTGTGACCTTGATATCGTACCAAATGAAGGAAGAAAGACAGAGGTTCGCGCAGCAATCTCTAATGCTTTAGGATTTGGTGGACATAACGCATCAATCCTTATTAAGAAATGTCAGTAACATATAGATATACATTTATATCAGGAGAAATATTATGGAATTAAATTCAAACCAGATACAGGAAATATTACCACACCGTTATCCTTTCTTACTTGTTGACCGCATTACAGAGTGCGAGCCAGGAGTAAAGGCAAAGGGAATTAAATGTGTAAGTGCCAACGAGATGCAGTTTCTTGGACATTTTCCACAGAAGCATGTAATGCCGGGAGTTCTTCTTATTGAAGCTCTTGCCCAGGTTGGAGCTATCGCAATCCTTACAGAGGAGGAGAATAAAGGAAAGCTTGCATTCTTTGGTGGAATCAAAAATGCTCGCTTTAAGGCTCAGGTAATTCCAGGAGATGTTGTCGAGCTTGAGTGTGAAATAACTGCTAAAAAAGGACCTGTAGGATTCGGAAAGGGAGTTGCCAGAGTAAATGGCAAGGTTGCAGTAACAGCTGAAGTTTCTTTTGCCATTGGTGAGTAATCGTGTTATGATAAATGAAGTACTAAAAAGAGGAAGGGCTCTAGAGATGTTAGAACAGACTTTAGCAGATATTTATACAAAGTTTAAGATTCACTTTTATCAGGAAATGTTTCGTCAGACACATGCGCGTGAGATGTCGCTTACATCTACTGAGACTTTCTGTGTAGAAGTAATTCACGCTCTCGATAAGCCAACCGTTAATGAGTTTGCAAATTTTATACAGGTTTCTTCACCAAATGCAGCTTATAAGGTTAACAGTCTTATCAAGAAGGGTTACATTGTTAAGGAACAGTCTGAGCATGACAAGAGAGAGTATCATCTTTGCGTGACAGATAAGTATTTCGAATACTTTAATCTTAGTCAGAATTATCTTTCCGAAGTAACCAAAAGAGCTGAGGAGCACTTTAGTACGGAAGAGATTGCAATGTTTGATAAGATTCTTGCAGAGATATCAGATAGTCTTATGCCAGAGGTAGATATTCCATCTATCGATCTTGCTACAGCAAAGGCAGCACCAG
Source organism: Agathobacter sp. (assembly GCA_036308285.1). Taxonomy (GTDB): domain Bacteria; phylum Bacillota; class Clostridia; order Lachnospirales; family Lachnospiraceae; genus Roseburia. Next base: position 5,409 of record JAXJVZ010000146.1, read on the forward strand.
TCAAAGCAACTGAATAATTTTTATTATAAAAAGGCAAATAAGTATTCTTATTTGTCTTTTTTTATTGTACAATGAACATAAAATTTGGAGAAAGGATAGGGAGAGTAATGGGGGATTTTGATTTTAATATTGTGACTAATCCTGAGATTTTTCAGGAGAACAGATTACCTGCACATTCGGACCATATTTGTTACAGGAATGAGTATGAGAAGCAGACAAGACAGACAAGTCTTAGATTTAATTTGAACGGAATATGGAAATTTGCTTATGCAAAAAATATGAATCTGGCTGTTAAGGATTTTGAGAAAGCAGATTATAACTGCAAAAACTGGGATGAAATAAGGGTGCCTGCACATATTCAGATGGAGGGCTATGACATTCCGCAGTATACCAATACGACTTATCCATGGGAAGGAAAAGAGTATATTGAGCCAGGGCAGATTCCTACGGATTTTAACCCTGTGGCAAGCTATGTAAAATATTTTGAATTACCTGATGAGATGAAGGGTGGCAAGGTATGTATCTCATTTCAGGGAGTTGAAAGTGGTTTTGCGGTATGGCTTAATGGCAATTATGTAGGCTATAGCGAGAATTCTTTTGATCCGGCAGAGTTTGATCTTACACCATATATTAAAGATGGTGAGAATAAGCTTGCTGTAAGAGTATGGAAATGGACAGCGGGCAGCTGGTGTGAGGATCAGGATTTTTACAGATTTTCAGGAATATTCAGAGATGTATTTATCTATCAGGTGCCAGCGTGTCATGTCAGTGATATTAAATTAGTGCCAACCTTAAATGAAGATTACACAGAGGGAACGCTTGAGGTTTCATTAAAGACAGAGGGTGAGGGCTCTGTCAGCCTTACACTTTTAGAGGATGATTATGTTTTAGCCCAGAGTGAAGTAAAGGTTTCTGATGATGATTACATTTTAGCCCAGGGTGAAGTAAAGCTTTCTGATGATTGTGTTTTAGCCCAGAATGCTGCAGTAGCTTTTAATGTGAATAATCCTGCACTCTGGAGTGCGGAGGAGCCTAATCTTTATGTTCTGAAGGTGGAGGTAAAAGATACCTCTGGTGCACTTACAGAGACCTTTAATCAGAATGTAGGCTTCAGACATTTTGAGCTTGTCGACGGAATAATGAAGTTAAACGGTAAGCGTATTGTGTTCAAGGGTGTAAACCGCCATGAGTTTAACTCATCAACAGGTCGTGTTCCTAATGAAGAAGACGCAATTAAAGATATCCTTACAATGAAGAGAAATAACATTAATGCAATTCGTACATGTCATTATCCGGATGATTCATTAATTTATGAGCTCTGCGATATTTATGGACTTTACATGATTGCCGAGAATAATCTTGAGACACACGGTAGCTGGGAAGGCTATGAGCGTGGTGTCAGTGATGAGAGCTTCATCGTTCCAAAGGATAAGGATGAATATATGGGAATGCTCTTAGACAGGGTAAACACATGTTATCAGAGGGATAAGAATCATCCATCAATCCTTATCTGGTCATGTGGTAATGAATCCTTTGGTGGCAAGGTTATCTATGAGATGTCTAAGCTTTTTAAGAAGCTTGATCCACACAGACTGGTACATTACGAAGGACTTTTCCACGACAGAAGCTACAACGATACGAGTGACATGGAATCACAAATGTACTCGACTGTTGAGGACATTAAGAAGTTTTTGGCCCAGCATGATGACAAGCCATTCATCTGCTGTGAGTATACGCATTCAATGGGTAATTCGTGTGGAGCAATGCACAAATATACAGACCTTACTGACACAGAGCCAAGATATCAGGGGGGATTTATCTGGGATTACATTGACCAGTCAATTTACAAAAAGGACAGATATGGTAACTGGTTCCAGGCTTATGGCGGTGACATGGGTGAGAAGCCTAATGACGGTTCGTTCAGTGGTAATGGAATTGTTTATGGTGGAGAAAGAGATGAGTCTCCTAAGATGCAGGAGGTTAAGTTTAACTACCAGAATATTTCAATAACATTTGATGAAGACAAATACACGGTATGGAATAAGAACCTCTTTGTTAATACCGATAAATACAACTGTGTTGCAAGCCTTCTTGCAGACGGAATTGAGGTATTAAGAACTGAGGAGACGATCAGTGTTGCTCCGCTTAGCAGCGAGGAATTTGATATCCCAGGCGAGCTTCTTGATTACATGAAGATGGCAAATGAGGCTAAGGGACAGGCTGCTCCTGAGTTTGCAATTACAATTTCATTCTGCCTTGAGGATGACGAGCTGTGGGCAGATGCCGGACATGAGATTGCATTTGGCCAGAAGGTATATAAGAAAGAAATAAAGAAATATACCTGCGACAAAAAGCTTGAGTTTGTAAAAGGAATTAATAACTGTGGTATCAAAGGCGAGAATTTCTCAGCTATTTTCTCATACGTACAGCAAGGGCTTATATCTTATGTATATGGCGGGGTTGAGATGATACAGAATGTTTCTCCAATGCCAAACTTCTGGAGAGCTCCAATCGAGAACGATTACGGATATATGATGCCGCAAAAGTACGCGCAGTGGAAGATTGCAAGTATGTATGTTTCGACCAAGAGAAATATTAGATTTGAGGAGTCAACTCCTAAGGTTGAGATAAACGAAAACAATATTAAGCTTACTTACACATATCACATGCCTACTACACCGGCAAGCAGCTGCCAGCTGACTTATAATGTGTTCGGTGATGGAACAATTGAGACAACTCTTACTTATGACTGCGTTCCAGAGCTTGGAGATATGCCTGAGTTCGGCCTAATGTTTAAGTTTGATGCTGACTATGACAATGTTAAGTGGTATGGACTTGGAGAGGCTGAGACCTATGCTGACAGAAGAAGAGGTGCAAAGCTTGGTGTATACGCTAACAAGGTGGCTGACAATATGGCAAAATACCTTGTTCCACAGGAGTGCGGAAATAAGTGTGATGTCAGATGGGCAACAATTACTGACCGTAAGGGAAGAGGTATGATTTTCATGGGAGATGAGATGTACTTTAATGCTCTGCCATACACTCCTCATGAGATTGAAAATGCTCTTCATGACTACGAGCTTCCTCAGGTTCACTACACAGTAGTAAGAGTTGCTCAGGGACAGATGGGAATCGGAGGTGACGACAGCTGGATGTCTAGTCCTCATCCTGAGTATCTTCTTAATGCCCAGGGGCGCAAGGAATTTACTTTCTGTTTTAGAGGAATTTAGCATTGATATTGTGAGTTTATGCTGATAAAATAAATCAGTGTGGTTTAATATGCCACACTGATTTTTTGTTGGTGGCTCAGAATGATATCATAATCTCTGGATGAGAGTTTGTAAATTAATAAGGTGGTAAGGGAATGAAGTATAGTTTTTTAGAGAGTATTAAGAATAAATTTGTAATTGCAGTTTTAGTAGTATTGGTAGGAGTAATTGCAATTGCAGCGATTAAGAAGATATCTAATAAGGGCAGTAATGATGAAACGCAGAAGGATACTCAGACTTTTGCAATAGTTGATTCTTCTGAAATTGCTACTGAAAAAGAGGAAAAGCTCCCTGTTTTCTCTGCTATTGAGACTGAAAATACTGCAGCAATTGGTGATGAGGTTGGAAGTCCATATGCAATTATTGTTGATGTCGAGGCTGGCGAGATTGTTGCTGGCAGAAATGCTTTTGAAAGAGTAAGTCCTGCTTCAATGACAAAGATTATGACCGTGCTTGTTGCTGCTGAGAACATTGATGAATCAGAGCTTGATGAGAAGGTGCCAATTTCTTTTGAAGCAACAGATTTTGCATATGTTAATGATTGTAGTGTGGCTGGATTTGAAAGGGATGAGCATGTTACAGTAAGAGACCTGTTCTATGGAACAATTCTTCCTTCCGGAGCGGAGGCGGCAACAGAGCTTGCGATTAAGGCAGCAGGTTCAGAAGAGGCTTTTATTGATTTAATGAATGACAAGCTTGAAGAACTTGGTCTTTCTGATACAGCACATTTTACTAATTATATTGGAATATACGATGAAAATCATTACTGTACAGTGTATGACATGGCGGTAATACTTAAGACTGCAATGGATAATGAGTGGTGCAGGGATGTGCTTTCAAAGCATGTATATACTTCGTCCGTTACAGAACAGCACCCGGAAGGTATTGTTATGTCGAATCTTTTCTTAAGAAGAATTGAGGACAGAGAGTGCGGCGGTGAAGTTATCGGAGCAAAGACAGGTTTTGTTAATCAGTCGAGAAGCTGTGCAGCAAGTTATGAGGTGGCAGATGCAAGTGGAAAGGCTTATGTCTGCGTAACTGTTGGTGCTGAAAGTCCATGGTACTGTATTGCGGATCATGTGGCAATATATAATGCATTTGCGAAATAGAGTCAGTAAACGAGTAGGAGAATTTCTCAATATAAGAAATTTTTCTGCTCGATTTTTATTAGGTGTTTTTTCTGTTTAAAACAAATACGTATTAACAGTTATGTAAAGGTTTGTGGTAAGATAGTGGATAATAGTTTTATGATAATATTTTTTAAATAGTAATTCGTGTGAAAGAAAGATTATAGTAGGTGAATATATGCTTGAAAACAAGGATATAAAGAGGTTTACAGGAAAGAAAACCCCGGGTAGAAGTAATAAGAATGAGAGCAATAAAAAGAACTTTGATAAAAGAAAGCCGGAAAAAAACAAGCTAGAAAAAAACAGGCTGGCAAAAAACAAGCCGGTAAATAACATGGCGAAATCCGATAAGGAAAATGCATGTCTCTATGCCAAGAAGTGCGGAGGCTGTGATTACCAGGGAATGGATTATGCTGCCCAGCTTGATAAGAAGTCAGACTATATGATGAAGCTTCTTAAGCCTTTTGGTAAGGTTAATCGTATTGTTGGGATGGATAATCCTATGCATTACAGATATAAGGTTCATGCTGTGTTTGACTGTACAAACAGGGGGCAGATTGTTGCCGGTGTGTATAAGAAGAATTCACATGATGTTGTTGATATTGCTGGCTGCATGATAGAAGACGAAGAAGCGGATCAGATTATTCTTGACATTAAAGGAATGCTTAAGTCATTTAGAATTAAGACCTATGATGAGGATACAGGATATGGTCTTTTACGTCATGTGTTGATTAGAAAAGGTTATGCAACAGGGCAGATTATGGTAGTGCTTGTGCTTGCCTCTCCAATTCTTCCATCAAAAAATAATTTTGTTAAGGCTCTGCGCAAGAATCATCCTAATATCAGCACAGTTGTAATTAATGTTAATGATAAGAAGACTAGCATGGTTCTTGGAGAGAGAAACATCACTGTATATGGAAAAGGCTTTATAGAGGATGAATTATGTGGAATGCGATTTAGAATTTCGCCTAATTCGTTTTATCAGGTTAACCCTAAGCAGACAGAGCTTTTGTATAACAAGGCGATTGAGTGTGCGGGCTTAACTGGAAAAGAAAAAGTAATCGATGCATACTGCGGAACAGGAACGATTGGACTTATTGCCAGCAAATATGCAAAGGAAGTAATTGGTGTTGAGCTTAACAAGGAGGCTATTCGTGATGCGATTACAAATGCCAAGATGAATGAGGTTAAGAATATCAGGTTTTTTAATGATGATGCTGGAAAATTTATGGTTCAGATGGCAGAGAGAAAAGAGAAAGCTGATGTTGTGATTATGGACCCGCCTAGAACTGGAAGTGATGAGGCTTTTTTGTCTTCTGTTGTTAAGCTGTCACCTGATAAAGTTGTTTATGTATCTTGTGGGCCGGAGAGTCTTGCCAGAGATTTGAAGTATTTGACAAGGCATGGGTATAAGGTAAAGGAGATGACACCTTTTGATTGTTTCCCGATGACTGCACATGTTGAGACTGTTTGCTTATTGTCGAAGAAACCTTGAGTTTTATGCGGGTTTGAGAACACTTTTAGAAAATATGTACCTGTGTTTTTATGAACTATTTATGTAATATTAAGAAAATATAAGAGCAGGGGTGACAGTAATTATTCGCGGACGTTCGACTTGAATGAGATA
>JAXJVZ010000147.1:0-9809 GCA_036308285.1 Agathobacter sp.
CAATTGCCATGAATTTATTCATTAGAATCTTTCAAGGTTTTTCACTGTTCAGTTTTCAATGTTCTTTTAAATTTTATTAAGTTGTCTGAATTGTATATTCATCAGCGACAACTTCTACATCTTAACAAACTCATTTGTTTTTGTCAAGAACTTTTTTTATTTTTTCTGACCGCGAACTCTACAAATCAATGTGTTCCGCGTTTCAGCTTTGTTATAATATCATCCTATAGTTATAAAGTCAACAGATAATTCGACATTTATTAAAGTTAGTTAATTGTGAAGCATATATTCTTTTGTCGAAATTGTCTGAATATTTTCTTTAATTCCTTCAATTTCTTTGATTACATAAAAAATCATTTGTAAATTTATATATCAAAATCCCCATGTAGCCAATAATTAAAATCGCTTTTCCATGGGGATTGATTCAATAACATTTTAACCATCTTGCATTAAAATGCTCGTCAGCTTTATATACCACTATCTTAAGAAGCCATTAATAATCTGTTCTTCAGCTTCCTGCTCTGTAAGACCTAAAGACATAAGCTTGATAAGCTGTTCTCCAGCAATTTTTCCAATAGCAGCTTCATGAATAAGTGCTGCATCAACATCTTTTGCATCAAGCTTTGGAATAGCAACTACATGAGCCTTGTCCATAATAATAGCATCGCACTCTGCATGTCCATGACATATTGTATTTCCAACAATACTTGCCTCAAAAATCTGCTCAGATTCATCCTTGGCTACAGATCTTGAAATAACATCAGTACTAGAGTTTTCTCCATTTAATTCAACTTCATACAAGCTTATAGCCTTCTGAGACCCATGAGTCATAAGTCTTTCATGGACAATCAAAGTTGCACCATCTGCAAGCTCCGCCTTAGTTGTTCTTTCTGTAGAATCTACTCCTTTTATCTGAACCATTTCCATATCAACATAGCTTCCAGCTTCCTGGTACACTTCAGTAACAGGGTTTAAAATTCTCTTACCCTGTCCATCACCTTCCCCATAATGTTTCTCAACATATCTTACTTTTGAGTTTTTGCCCACATAAAATCTATGAATTCCATCATGCTCTGAATCCTGTACGCCACAGTTATGAATTCCACAGCCTGCAACTATTGTTACATCACAGTCTTCACCTACATAAAAGTCATTGTATACAGTCTCCTTGATTCCACTTTCACTTAAAATAACAGGAATATGGATACTTTCGTTCTTAGTTCCATCTTTTATCTTAATATCAATTCCGCTCTTATCTTCCTTTGAGACAATATCAATATTAGCTGTAGTATTTCTTGCAGCCATCTCTCCATTTGAACGAATATTATATGCACCTTCCGGTATTGTATGAAGGTCTGCTACTTCTTCTAATAATTGCTTTTGAATTGTATCTAACATTTTTCGCCCTCCTATACAAGTTTGCTACATGCTGAATTAACCGCTGCAGTTGTTCCTAATAATTCAGGCAAAATTTCGTCTTTTGTGCCCTGTTTCTTAACCTTACCATCTTCTATTACAACAATTTCGTCAGCAATATCGAGTATTCTCTCCTGATGTGAGATGATAAGAACTGTTCCCTGAATACTCTCTCTTATGTTCTCAAATACCTGAATAAGATTCTGGAAGCTCCATAAATCAATACCTGCTTCCGGCTCATCAAAAATAGAGAATTTTGTTCCTCTTGCAAGTACTGTTGCAATCTCAATCCTCTTTAATTCCCCACCCGAAAGTGACGAATTAATTTCTCTTTCAATATATTCTTTTGCACATAAGCCTACTTTCGAGAGATATTCACAGGCTTCGCTTACAGAAATCTGCTTTCCTGATGCCATTCTAAGCAAATCTATAACTCTTATTCCCTTAAAATGAACCGGCTGCTGGAATGCAAAACTTATTCCAAGATTTGCTCGTTCTGTAATATTTTTATCCGTAATATCAGTTCCATCAAATAAAATTTGACCACTTGTAATATGATTAACTCCCATAATAAGTCTGGCGATTGTCGACTTTCCACCACCATTAGGTCCTGTGATTACAACAAACTTTCCATCTCCTATTGTAAGGTCAAGATGATTGATAATATCCTTTGTTCCATTTTCATCTGAAACCTGATATGTTATATCTTTTAATTCTAACATCTATCTGCTCCTATCTCATTTATGTATTCTGTGTAATTCTATTGCTTTTATATACATAAAATATCCACTATTTATCCTATCATCACTTATTTATAAGTCAAGTAGATAAGCTGTATTTATGACAAAACATAACATATAGTAATATTTCAAGAACGCTCCAGCGTTATTGTCTGTAGTAACTGAGAAAATCAGCCAGTTTTTCGCTTGCATCCTTTAACACTTCTATTCTTGGAAGGTATACAACCCTGAAATGATCAGGGGTCTTCCAGTTAAATCCGCCACCATGAATTATTAGAATTTTCTTTTCCTTTAATAAATCAAGTGCGAACTGTTCATCATTAGTAATGTTAAATTTCTTCGTATCAATCTTAGGAAAAATATAAAATGCAGCCTTTGGTTTTACAGCTGTTATTCCAGGAATATCATTTAACGCTTTGTATATAAACTCTCTTTGCTCATATACTCTTCCACCCGGAATTATATAATCAGTTACACTCTGATGGCCACCTAAAGCAGTCTGTACAATTGACTGGGCAGGAACATTCGAACAAAGTCGCATATTTGAAAGCATATTAATACCTTCTATATAATCCTTACCCATTGCTTTATTTCCACTTAAAACCATCCACCCAATTCTGTATCCAGCAATCATATGCGATTTTGAGAGTCCACTGAAGGTTACACAGAACAAATCCGGAGCAAGCGATGCAATCGAGATATGCTCCTCATCATCCATGACAAGTCTGTCATATATTTCATCTGAAAAAATCATAAGCTGATGTTCTCTTGCGACTTTTACAATCTCTTCAAGCACATCCTTGGGATATAATGCTCCTGTAGGATTGTTTGGATTAATGATTACGATTGCCTTTGTCTTACTTGTAACCTTTGATTTGATATCGTTGATATCCGGATTCCAGTCAGACTCCTCATCACATACATAATGAACCGCAGTTCCTCCTGCTAATGTTACGCATGCGGTCCATAATGGATAATCAGGAGAGGGAACAAGCACTTCATCTCCGTTGTCAAGAAGTGCTGACATACTTAAGTTAATAAGCTCACTTACACCGTTTCCCGTATATATATCTTCAATCCCAACATCTGGAATCTGCTTGAGCTGGCAATACTGCATGATTGCTTTTCTTGCCGCAAAAAGCCCCTTAGAATCTGAATATCCCTCACAGTCGACTAACTGTCTTTGCATATCATAAACAACCTCATCAGGGGTTCTGAATCCAAATGGAGCCGGATTTCCTATATTAAGCTTAAGGACATTCATTCCCTGCGCTTCCATTTTCTTGGCCTCTTCTACAACCGGTCCTCTTACATCATATAAAACATTATCCAGTTTTGATGATTTCTTAAATTCTCTCATTTTTTTACCCTTTCTACTGTATCTTTGAAAATATTATCACACATTTTCATTTTTTTCCATAAAATCCCCTTCCATTTCTGTTTATTATATAACTTAAAACTTTATAAACTGCAGCAATAGCAATTTACGAATCCTTACCATTAAGTTATAGTATTACTATAAAAAACACATATGAGGAGGAACCAATTATGCAGGATAACGAGCAATTAAAAAAATTAGGAAAAACCTTCCTGTTTGCAATACTCGGATTTGTTGTTGCAATCTGTATTATTTCATCATTTTATACAGTTAAGGAAACAGAATCCGTTGTTATCACAACATTTGGTAAAGCAACATTAGTAGACGAAAAGGGATTACATTTTAAGCTACCTATTATCCAGAAAGCCCAAAAGGTAGACACTACTGTTCAAGGTATCCAGATTGGATATACTGAAGACAAAGACGGTAAGATATCCAGTATTGAACATGAATCTATAATGATCACATCAGATTTTAACTTTATTGACTGTGATTTTTATATTTCATACCAGGTAACGGATCCAATTAAGTATTTATACAATTCTGATAATCCTGATGAAATCGTAAAAAATATTGCTATGTCATGTATACGTTCCACAGTCTCTGCATACGGAGTTGACACTGCAATTACAACTGGCAAGGCTCAGATTCAGAGCAATGTTAAAACAATGATTATTGAAGAACTGGAAAATGAAGATATTGGTATCACACTTGTTGACGCAAGTATTCAGGATGTCGAGCCTCCTACAGATAACGTTATCAGTGCATTTACAGCAGTTGAAACAGCTAAGCAGGGTAAAGAATCTGCAGTAAATGAGGCAAATGCTTATAGAAACGAACAGATTCCTGCTGCCGAAGCAAAAGCAGACAGAATATTACAGGATGCTGAAGCCACAAAAACGTCACGAATTAATGAAGCAAACGGTCAGGTATCCCGTTTCAATGCGGAATATGAGGAATATAAAAATTATCCTCTTATAACAAAACAAAGAATGTTCTTAGAAACCATGGAAGATGTGCTTCCTGAATTAAAGGTTGTAATCGATAATGGCAACGGTGATATTCTTAAGTACTATCCTATCTCAGATTTAGCCGGTGCAGCAGTTAATGAATCTAGCACTGAGCAATAGGAGGTTTTATATGAAGAAAAAAGCGGTTTTTATCCCATTAATATTAATTATTGGAATTTTCATTTTTAACAATGTTACATATGTCACAAACGAAAATCAGTATACTGTTGTAAAGCAGTTTGGAAAAATTGTAAAGACAAACAATTCTGCTGGTCTTAGAGCAAAAGTTCCTTTTGTTCAGACAGTAAACACTGTTCCAAAGGCTAAACAGATTTATGACCTTCCGGTATCAGAAGTTATCACAAGTGACAAAAAAACAATGATTGTTGATGCATATGTTCTTTGGCAGGTAACTGATGCAAAGAAATATACCAAATCACTTAATGCAAGCGAAGCTACAGCGCAGGGACGAATTGATGTAATTGTATATAATGCAATCAAAACTACTATTTCATCAATGACCCAGGATGAACTTATAGCCAGTCGTGATACTTCAATAAAAATTGATACAACGGAAGCTGAGCTTGATGATGTTGAAATTAACGATATCGATGCATCTGAAATGGATGAAGACGGAAACGTTGTTGAGGAGTCAAAGGACGAACCTGTAAAGGTTATCGTCATTTCTGAAAGACTTTTAAATTGTATTGGAGATCAGTGTGATCAGTATGGAATCAAAATAACAGATATAAAGATTAAAGTACTTGATCTTCCTGACGAAAATAAAGAAGCTGTATATACCCGCATGATTACAGAGCGTAACAATATTGCAGCGGCTTATCAGGCTCAGGGTGAATCTGAAGCACAGATTATTAAAAATACTACTGATGCAGAGGTTGCAGTAATGATTTCTGAGGCACAGGCCAAAGCTGATGCAACCATCGCAGCAGGTGAAGCTGAGTACATGAAGATTTTATCAGATGCCTATAATGATCCAGCAAAAGCAGACTTCTATTTATATTCATTACAGCTTGATACATTAAAGGAATCTGTTACGAATGGAAATACTACCATATTCCTTGATAAAGATAGTCCAATTGCCCAGATTTTCTCTGGTGCGCAATAAAATTATAATAAAAGTCCGATGCATAAACACATCGGACTTTTATTATAATAATTATTCATTTTTAAGATATTCTTCAAACATTTCCCTTGGAAGTGGTTTTGAATAATAATATCCCTGTATATAATCTCCGCCCAGAGATAATATTCTATTTACCTGTTCTAAAGTCTCAACACCTTCTGCCACGGTCTTAAGCTTCATCATCTTGGCTAACTGCATGGAAAATTCAAGTATACTTTTACCAGAATAAGCATCATCACTATTTATTATGCTAACATCAATTTTCATGACGTCTAAATCCAGTTCACTTAATGCCGACATTGAAGAATATCCGGAACCAAAATCATCTAATTCCACAATAAATCCATTATCATGAAACACTTTGATTGTTTCCTTAATCAGCTGAGGATTATCCGAATATGCAGATTCAGTAATCTCAATATGAAAAAATTTATGTTCAATTCCATAACTATCTACTAAATCTATTACCTTTCTGGCAAGATTTACATCATCGAAATCACGTCTTGAAAAATTAACCGAAATAGGAACAATACGCTTTCCCTTGTCTAACCAACTTCTTATTGTCTGGCACACAATATCCCATACATAATAATCAAGCTCTTTTATAAAACCATTCTGCTCAAAAAGAGGAATAAATACACCTGGGTTCATAAAGCCCAGTTCAGGATGTTCCCATCTTATTAAAGCTTCAGCACCACATGTTATATTATTTTGTATATCATACTTAGGCTGATAATATACCGTAAACTGCTGTTCCTTTAATGCTTTTGGACCGCTCTCTAAAATCAGTCTATTATTAAGTAAGTCACGTCTGATCTCGTCGTCATATTCAGCCCAATAAACATCATAATTGTCCTTAATTTTCTGAAGGGCAATTAATGCTCTGTCAAACATTCCCCGCGACGGCAATGACGACCTTTTTCTTATGTGATAAAATCCATTTTTTACAATAACATTTCCGAGTGGGAAATTAACTCCCATATCAGGTTTTGAAGCAAGTGCCTTTAATTCATCAAGATTCTTATTGTATATTAATGCTCCGAACTTATCCCCTTCAATTCTTCCAGCAATAATAACGCCCTTAACCGACTCAATATTATCCGCCTGGCATTCTATTATTGAATCACCCATCTCGAATCCGTATTTTTCATTAATTATCTTAAGTCCTATTATGTCGGATACCCACATAACAAGATCTTCATCTCCATGCTCTTTTAAGTATTTCTCAACTCTTCCAAAGAAAAATTCCCTTGAATACAGCCCTGTTAATGAATCCTTCTCAAGGTGTGACAACAAGCTGGTAGATTCCTTGAGCTGAATAATTCTGTCAATACGATTAAGAAGAATATCCGCATCGAATGGCTTCATTACAAAATCAATCGCACCCTGTTTAAAACATTCTTTTCTTATTTTACTCTCATCTTTTGAGCTAAAGACATTTGCATCAGCAGCAACAATGACAGGAACACTACTATACTTTCTGCTCTTTTTCAATTCCCGTATCAACTGATATCCATCCTTCTCAGCCAAAAATAAATCAGTTATAACAAGAGATATCTCTTCAATTCCTTCGTTGAGAATATTCAATGCTTGCTTTTCATCATCCACAGCTAAAACTTTATATTTTAAACTAAGAATATCAATCAAATCTTGCCTGTGCATATCTTCCGACTCCGCAATAAGAATCTTCTTCCCTGCACTATTCATATTATAATCGCAGGTCTTCTCAGCGCTTACATCTGCAAATCCCAGAACTGCCCTGTGTAACTCTCCAACACCATCAAGATTTGCTATTTTAAATCTAAAAGTTATTATCCTTCCATATCGTTCTACATTATATTCATGAGTGTATGAACGAACATTTTTAAGCTGCTCTTTTAAGAATTCATATCGCGTAACTTTGCGCATTTCCTCTCTGTCACGCTCCATAATAATCTTATCAATATATGCATCCATCGCAGCTTCATAAGAAGGATTAGCTCTTAATGTTTTACCAAATTCACGTTCAATAACCTCATGCATTCGAAACGGTCGAACAATGTCCTTGTCAAAATCAACATAATATATTGCCCCAAAGTTTTCGCTAAGTCCGGAAAGCAAATACGAAAGACGCACATAGTCCTCCTTAAGCTTATTTCCTGCCATTTTAACCACAATATATACATTCTGATCGTCATTAGAATAATCACATGCTGGGACAAACTCGAGAGAAATTGGCTTGTATTCGTTCTTGATTTTTCGTCTTATTTCAATCAAATAATTTTCTTTACCGTTATATTTACGTAAAAAAGCAGAGATAAAGTCCAAATTTACATATTCAAGGAAATCTACCAAGTCCTCATCATATACAATATCCTTGTTAAGGTATTTATCGCATAAACGGCTAAGATTCCCAACTCTTACATCTTTGTTTTTGCAAAAAGAACCTTTCCATATTATTTGATATGTATTTTTGCTTATATTTGCTTTTAAAATACTATAACAACATTTTTTAATTAAATCTTCAATATTATTAACACTATCTCTCATACTTTATTCCTTAGTACAAATCAAATAAAAACCATCTATATTTTACCATATTTCTATTTAATTGTTAACATAAATATAAAACCCTGATATTCTTATAAATAAATATCAGGGTTTATTAATTTTATAAATTATAAATTTTTGAAAATAGCTGTCTCCTTCTGGAGATCTCCTGCAATCTTTTCGTTCTCTCCCATTCTCTCGGTAATATTATCCATATCATATACAAGTGCCTGTGTACTTTCGGCTGCACCGGTTACACCCTTAACACCTTCCTCAATTGCGTTAGTAATTGAGTTGATTGAACCTGCAATCTCTGCCATTACTTCTTGTAATGAATCTGTCTTATCATTGAAATCCTGCATTGAATTCTCTATATATGTTGCATTTTCTCTATATTGAACACCTTCATCTACAAATGATGCAAACTCAGGCAAAATAGATTCCTGCATAAACTCTACAAGACTATTCGCATGGTTTGACAGATTATGAACTGCATCTGTAACAATTCTATTAATCTTCTGAATATTATTTGCAGCCTCCCCGCTTGAATCTGCAAGTGAACTGATTTCATTTGCAACAACGGCAAAGCCTTTACCAGCCTCTCCGGCTCTTGCTGCCTCGATTGACGCATTAAGCGCTAACAGGTTTGTCTGGCTAGAGATTGTAAGAATATCATTTGTAAGTGAATTAACCTGGTCTACACTCTTAGCATCCTCAATTGCCTGACTTAGAATCTCAAGAATCTCATTAACCTTTGCACTTGTCTGCTCCATATTGTCTCTTGCAGCACGTTCCATATGATCTGCATGCTGTTTCATATTCTTAGAGTATTCATTTAGTTCATTTGACTTCTCTGCGATATTATTTACTTCCTCATTTACAGAGGCTGTGTTCTTATTAATTACACCTGCACTGTTTGCAACTTCCTGCATTGTTGCTGATAACTCTTCTGTTACTGCAGATAAGTCCGATGCACTTTCATTCGAGGTTCTAACACTTCCAAGTACCTCACTTACTACAATTTCCATCTTTCCGGAATTGTTTGTAATCATAGAGAAGATATCCTGAAGCTTGCTCATGAATGCGTTAATTCCGTTACCAAGAGCAGCAATCTCATCATTAGATGTAATTGTAATTCTCTTTGTAAGGTCACCTTCACCAGCATCAATTCCGCTTATAATATCCTTAATTTCTCTTTCTGCACGAACAAGTGGCTTAATTACAAATGTAAATACGATATAAATTGCTGCAATTACTGAAACAGCACTTACAATAATAAGAATTACGTCTGTCACTACAGCAAAATTGTATGCACCTGATAATGCCTGTCTTGCATCAACTGAACCTGTGTTAATAGCTTCTTTTAATGCATCAAGATTAGCTCCCATGGCAGCAGCATAGTCTGAAACCTCTCCATTTGCACATGCATATGCGGCTACCGAATCCTGATTTGCACTGTATGCCATAAGTTTCCTTACAGATAATTTAAAATTACCATAGTTATCCTTAAGCTGCGTATAATTACTATCACTTTCATCTACATATTTTGAATATTCAGTAAGACTTACTTCCAGCTCACTCTCAAGTTCTTC
>JAXJVZ010000148.1:0-2711 GCA_036308285.1 Agathobacter sp.
CTCACCTTCTTTTCTGTTCTCCATTGATTTCTTAAAAATGTCATTCTCGCGCCAGAATTTCTCTACTTCTTTCTCACGCTCAACGAAATTCATGCTTGCATCAACTTTGTTATACATGCGTCTGTTCCTTTCTGTTATTTATACTCTACACCTTGATATCAAGGAGTCATTATTGATTCCTTGCGCGCTCGTGTGGGCACGTTAGTGCATAATAAATATTTAAAGCCCGCATCCTGTAACAGGACGCGGGCCACGTTATACCACCTGATTACAATGTACTTAAGAAAAAATCTTGCATACTTGTTCCCTGTAACGTAGGAAAAACGTCAGTGTCTACTTTCATTTCCATTTATCAAATGATTTCGATCTGCAACTCGGAAGTGATATTCCATAACACATTACTCGTACCGGCTCTCACCAACTCCGGCTCTCTTTGACTTTCATCATGCTATGTACTGTCTTCGTCATAGTCTTTAAGTTGTCTTTTTTACTAAGATAGTATAAAACCTTTAATTTCTAATGTCAACCACCATATGTTTGATTTTTACAACATTATTTCCAAAAATCCACTGGTTCATAATCCTGGAGTTTTGCAAGAAATCCTTTCTCTGCAAGCTCATCCTGAATCATATCAAGTGTCTGCTCATCCTCGGCGATTACTGTGTGATAATGATAACCGGAAGTGACATTCATAAGAAGAGTTGATTTGCCTGCGTTAATCTCCTCCATATATTTCTTGATGTCTTTTCTTGATTTTATATTCATATCTGCACGAAGTACGCCATATACCTTATGGTAGACAAATACGTCTTCGACTTTTCCACCAAGGTCGACGATAAGTGAAAGTTCTTCTTCCACCTCGTCTTCTTTATGAATGACCTTAAACACCCTGGCACATTCCTTTACCTCATTAATCAGATATCCACGGTTCGTAGAAAAAATATCCGTTCCGTTTGCTCTTAAAAGTGCAATATCCTGAACGATCACCTGCCTGCTTACAGAAAACTTCTTCGCAAGTGCCACACCTGATACCGGCGTCTTTGTGGAGTTTAAAATATCTAGAATTTTATCCCTTCTATCCGCTCCGTTCATCTGCTCTATTCCTCGTCTTTCAAATTCTAATTATACTGCATGAAGATTCTTAAGAGAGATATCCATAATTGGTGCTGAATGAGTAAGTGCACCACTTGATACATAATCCACACCGAGTCCCTTGATTCTCTCAATGTTTTCCTTTGTAACATTACCTGATACTTCGATTTCTGCTCTTCCATCGATGTAATCGATACACTGCTTTAAAAGCTCTGTTGACATGTTGTCAAGCATAATTATGTCTGCTCCTGCTTCTACAGCATCTTTTACCATATCAAAAGTTTCTACTTCCACTTCGATTTTTCTTACGAATGGTGCGTACTCTTTTGCCATTGCGATTGCTTCTTTGACTCCGCCGGCAGCTCCAATATGGTTGTCTTTTAAAAGTACTCCGTCTGATAAGTTATATCTATGGTTATTTCCACCGCCTACACGTACTGAGTATTTCTCGAAAATACGGTTGTTTGGTGTTGTCTTTCTTGTATCTAATAATTTGATTCCTGTTCCTTCGAGAAGGGCTGCCACCTGGCTTGTGTATGTTGCAATTCCACTCATTCTCTGAAGATAGTTAAGCGCTGTTCTCTCTCCGCAAAGTAATACTCTGATGTCTCCGTATACCTTTGCCATTAAATCTCCGGCTTTTACATGGTCGCCGTCTTTTACATACATCTCTACTTTTGTGTCGGCATCAAGGAGTGTAAATACTCTCTCGAATACCTGAAGACCACAGATGATTCCGTCCTGCTTGCAGATTAAGTCTACCTCTCCTGCCTGTGGGTGTGGCATTACGCTGTTTGTGGATACGTCCTCGCTTGTGATATCTTCCTTTAATGCTGTTAAAATAAATGGGTCTACATTAAGACCTAAGGTTACCTGATCGTACATGTTATTTTTCTCCTTTTTGTTCTGGGTTTACTTCTTTCATTACGGCCGATTTATAGGCTTTGGTTAAGGCCTTTTCGTCGGCGTATTGTGTTTTATCACAGGTCTGGGCTAAATTTTGGGCCAGTTCTTCATTGTAGCCGGATGGTGTCTGTGACATCTCTTTGGCTGCTCTTCTTGCAAATACCAGACTTTCAAGTAAGGAATTGCTGGCTAAGCGGTTTTTGCCGTGGACACCGTTGCAGGCGGTTTCACCTACCGCATAGAGTGCTTCCATTGATGTTGCGCTGGAATGGTTTACTTCTATTCCTCCCATGAAATAGTGCTGGGCCGGTACTACGGGAATGCATTCGGTAAAGACATCGTAGCCCATTTTGCTGCAGTGTTCGATTATGTTTGGAAAATGACTTTCAAGCTCTTCTCTTGGGATTGTTCTTAAGTCTTCCCATACGAATTCTGTATTGTCCTTTTCCATTTGTTTTTTGATTTCTTTTGTTAGTAAATCTCTTGGCAAGAGTTCATCCACGAAACGGTTCATGTTCTTATCGTAAAGCTTTGCACCCTCGCCTCTTACTGACTCTGATATTAAGAAGCTTCTGTCTTCTTCTTTTTCAGAATAGAGAGTAGTTGGATGAATTTGGACATAATCTATGTTCTTAAGCTTAATGTCGTGCTTCATCGCTATAGCCAGGGCATCACCTGTCAGATGACGGAAGTTTGTTGAATGCTTGTACAAA
>JAXJVZ010000149.1:0-2097 GCA_036308285.1 Agathobacter sp.
CCATACTTCAGTTCATGCAGCTGGTGTAGTAATTTATCCTGGCGTTGCCAGTGATTATGTTCCACTAGGAAGGGCACATGATGGTACGCCAACCGCTGAATATAAGATGGTTCAGCTTGAGGAGCTTGGTCTTCTTAAGATGGACTTCCTGGGACTTAGAACCTTAACGGTTCTAAAGGATGCAGTAAAGAACATTAAGCGTTCAAAGGGCGTGGACGTGGATATTGACCACATAGATTTTAATGATAAACAGGTTCTTGATTTTATCGGTACAGGCAGAACAGAAGGAGTGTTCCAGCTTGAGTCTGCCGGTATGCAGAACTTCATGAAGGAATTAAAACCACAGAGCTTTGAGGATATCGTGGCTGGTATTTCACTTTACAGACCAGGTCCGATGGATTTTATTCCAAATTATATAAAAGGTAAAAATGACCAGGCGGCAATCAGTTATGTTACCCCTGAGCTTAAGAGTATTCTTGAGCCAACCTACGGCTGTATTGTTTATCAGGAGCAGGTAATGCAGATTGTACAGAAGCTTGCCGGATATACAATGGGACAGGCCGATAACATAAGACGTGCCATGAGTAAGAAAAAGCAGTATGTAATCGACGAGGAGAGAAAGAGCTTCGTATACGGTGATGATACCAGAGGAATAAAGGGGTGTGTCGCTAATGGAATTTCAGAGGAGGCTGCCAACAGCATTTATGATTCCATGGTTGATTTTGCAAAGTATGCATTTAACAAGTCACATGCTGCGGCATATGCAGTCATTAGTGTACAGACAGCATGGCTTAAATATTACTACCCTGTTGAGTTTATGGCGGCGCTTATGACTTCTGTTATCGATAACTCAGCCAAGGCGGCAGAGTATCTGTACAGCTGTAAGGAAATGGGAATCCCAGTGCTTCCTCCTGATATAAATGAAGGGCAGGGAGAGTTTACTACTGAGGGAGAAAATGTCAGATATGGAATGTATGCCATTAAATCTCTTGGCCGTCCTGTGATTGACAGGATTATTGAGGAGAGAGAATTAGGCGGAAAATACAGAACACTTCAGGATTTTATAGAGAGAACTGCTGAGCGGGATATTAATAAACGTGCAATAGAGAACCTTATCAAGGCAGGAGCCTGTGACAGTCTTGACGGAAGCAGAAAACAGATGTCCATGGTATATGCATCGATTGTAGACCAGGTGGTTCATAGCAAAAAGAACATGATGTCCGGTCAGATGAGCCTTTTTGACCTGGTATCAGATGAGGCGAAAAAGGATTTTGAGATAAAATATCCTAATGTCGGAGAATACGAGAAAGAGGTTGCTCTTAGCTTTGAAAAAGAAGTGCTCGGAATATACTTAAGCGGTCATCCATTAGAGGAATACATCGATAAGATGAAGAAGAATGTAACTGCAACAGCTTCTGATTTCATAAGAGATGAGGAGACAATGGAATTAAAGATTGCAGATAATGCACATGTTATTGTCGGTGGAATAATATCGGGTAAGTCTATAAAGTATACCCGTAATAATAAGACAATGGCTTTTATTACGGTTGAGGACCTTACCGGTACGATAGAGGTCATTATTTTTCCGAGAGACTATGATAAGTATCAGGGCAAGATAGAAGTCGATTCAAAGGTATATATTGTTGGTCATGTATCAGTTGAGGATGAACAGAATGGTAAGATAATATGTGAAAAGGTCATCCCATTCGATGAGGTAAAAAAGGAATTGTGGCTTCAGTTTGCATCAAAGGAAGAGTATGCAAAGATGGAAGGGGCAATTTATGACCTTATTAAGACCTCAGATGGAAATGATGAGATAGTTATCTATGTTAAAGATGTTAAGGCAATCAAGCGTTTGGGAAAAAATAATTCAGTTAAGGTCGAAAATGGCCTTATTGAATATCTAAATGACTTAATTAATGAAGAAAACGTAAAAGTTGTTGAAAAGAATATTGAAAATATTCGTTGAAAAGATTACAATGATGTAGTATTAGTGAAAAAAATTATTGTTTAGATAAATGGAGGATTTACGCTGGCTAAAGAGATTAAGACAATCGGTGTACTTACTAGCGGAGGAGATGCTCCTGGAATGAATGC
>JAXJVZ010000150.1:0-2370 GCA_036308285.1 Agathobacter sp.
CTAATAAGATATTACTCTAATAAGATATTACTCTAATAAGATATTACTCTAATAAGATATTACTCTAATAAAAATTACGCTTTAAAGTATCAGCTTACATATATATATGCCCCCAATATCTTAAAGCGCAAGCAATCACCATGAGAATCCCCATCATATGGTTTGAATTAGTTCCTCCGGCAACCATTTAACAATTTTATTTTTGATTTGCTCATACACAATAGGCTTCTCCAGGAAATCATTAATTCCTGCTGCCTTAAACATATCCTGTGTACGTTCTGATGTATCACCTGTTAATGCAATAATCGGAACTTGCTTAAAGTAGTCTCCCTCCATCTTACGAATCTTGTCAGTGGTCTCAACACCATCCATTATTGGCATCATATAGTCCATGAAGATTATGTCATATTTATTTTCTTTTATTTTATTAAGTGCCACTTGGCCAGACTCTGCCGTATCCGTAGTCGCCTTCAGCGGACTTATAATTTCTTCAGCTATAAGACGATTAATCTTTGTATCGTCTACAATCAGAATTCTTGCATTTGGAATAGTAAATTCAGTTGATTTCCATGAGCATTTTACTGAATCCTTGTTATCATTTACTGAATTGCTTTTCTTTTGCTCTATGAAGAAATAGAATTCCGTTCCCTTTCCATAGACGCTATCAACCTTAAGCTCACCACCCATGAGTGTTATGAAATCTTTCGATATAGAAAGTCCAAGTCCTGTACCTTCTTTGCTGTGATTTTTCTTGGTATCTACCTGAGAAAATGCCTGTCCGAGTTTTACAAGGTCTTCTTCCTTAATTCCCTGACCAGAATCCTTTACTGCAAAACGAAGTAAATATGATTCATCTCTTTCTTCCTCAATCTGAATCAATAACTGTATGTATCCACTTTCAGTAAATTTGACAGCATTGTTCATAAGATTAATGATAATCTGCCTTATTCGAAGACCGTCACCTATCAATGAATTTGGAATTTTGTCATCAATATTTATGAGCAGATGAATTGGCTTTCCACCGATTCTGTTCTCAATTATCATTTCTACATCGCTGACCAACTCTCGCAGGGCATATTCATCCTCAACGATTTCCATCTTTCCTGCTTCAATTTTGGACAGATCAAGAATATCGTTAATTATCATTACAAGTGCAGCTCCGGAATTCTTGATGTTCGTCAAATATTTCCTCTGTTTCTCAGTAAGCTCGTCTCTTAGTAAGATGTCTGTCATTCCGACAACAGCATTCATCGGAGTACGGATTTCATGAGATACTATTGAAAGAAATGTCGATTTTGACTGGTTTGCAGCCTCAGCGATTTCTTTTTGCTCTTTCAATTCTTCCATGTATTTAAAATGATCCGTCTCATCTACCAAGACAAAAACTTTTCCTTTTTCTGCATGTGCATCAAATAATTCTTTTCTCTCTGGTGCATATATTCTATTTCCAACTTTGATTGGTTCAACCTTATCAATAGCAGACTCAATCAAATCTATTATCATATTTTTTGCATTTTCTATATTCTCTGTATTGTCTTCATTATATTTTTTATCTGCAATTTCTGCATTGTCTGGATTTTCCGTCTTTTCTATATTAGCAATCAACTGCTCTGCTGGTTTATTATAATACTCAATTTCTTTCTGATTATTCACAGCAATAATTGCCTCTGAAACACCATCTAAGACATACTCTTTTGCAAGCTGCGAAGTATCAAGAAGTCCGTACTTAAATATTGCAATATACATAAAAATTGTGCCAATTGCATATCCCATTACGGTTGTATCATAATTTCCTGTAAGATTAAATAAATTGATAATAAAGCAGGCGCTTTCAAACAAAATACCAATGAATACATATAATAACTGTCGCTTTGCATAGGCATTCTGCTCTCTTTTTACAGCCATAACCATCTTATATAGGCCATATACTATGTAAAACAATGTAACTACATCGTATATTCTATGCCATATTCCACTTTGGAATTGTATAATCGGGAACACGCCTTCTTCTACATATTTCATGGACTTGTAATATAATGGATGCCATTCAGATGTCAGAACAAGCAAAAAAGTCATAGCGTGAAAAACGGCCAGGACATGTAATGCGGTTTTATTGAATTTATATTTGCATAGAGCAAGCATAAATATAAAGAGCGAGTATGAAATCCATACTCGTCCCAGATATGACATTTTTACTCCCATGAAATACTCTGCCGCTGTCTTTGAAAGCATTTCCATGAGATATCCTGTATTGTTAATCAATGTAGCAACACAGTTAAAAAATAAATAATTGTGAAGAGGTGTCCTCATTTTTTTGAATATATAAGTAGCCTCAATCAGAAGAAAAAGTATACTTATATATTGTATCCC
>JAXJVZ010000151.1:0-20454 GCA_036308285.1 Agathobacter sp.
ACTATGTTTCAGCAGATATGTTACAGGATAACAACGAAATCGAGTTAATTATGTAAATGCCTTTGGTAAATTGCAGGAATGCGCAGAAGCAAAAAAAGCTGATGCGCATTCTGTTGTAGGAACGCTGGGGGCGTTCTTGAATAGGAGAGAATAAGATTGAAGACTTTAAAGAAGCAGGATTATGTTGCATGCGCACGCCAGATGGTTGCAGAAGGTTGCGTATTATTAAAAAATGAAAACAGAGCACTTCCTATCAGAAAACAGGATAAAGTAGCAGTATTTGGAAGATGTGCATTCAATTATTACAAGAGTGGTCTAGGTTCAGGCGGAATGGTAAATACCAGCTACGAAATCAGCATTCTTGATGCACTTAAAGAAAGAAAAGATATCTTATTAAACCAGGAACTAATCACAATCTATGAAGACTGGATTAAAGAAAATCCATATGATAAGGGTCAGGGTTGGGGAAAAACACCTTGGTCCCAGAAGGAGATGCCACTTACAGACCAAATGGTAAGCATTGCAAAGGCGTCTGATGTAGCACTCGTAATCATCGGAAGAACTGCTGGAGAGGATCAGGATAACCTTAATAATGAGGGAAGCTATCTTCTTACACAGACAGAGCGTGACCTCATTGAAACAGTATCAAAATCATGTGAGAGAACAGTAGTCCTTCTTAATGTGGGAAATGCTATCGACATGAACTGGATTGATGAGTTTTCCCCGGCAGCAGTAATGTATGTATGGCAAGGGGGGCAGGAAGGCGGAAACGGAACTGTGGATGTTCTCATGGGAGACGTAACTCCATGTGGAAAACTCCCAGTCACAATTGCCAGGGACATAAGTGACCATCTGAGTGACAAATATTTTGGTGACCCAAAAAAGAATTATTATGCTGAAGATATCTATGTAGGATACAGATATTTCGAGACAGTAGCAGAGGCTAAAGACAAGGTGCTTTTCCCATTTGGATACGGAATTTCTTACACTTTATTTGATATGTCAGGAAAAATTCTAAGAGTAGATGAAAAAGAAATTGAGATAGAAGTACGAGTAAAAAATATTGGGAAGGTGTCTGGTAAGGAAGTTGCAATAATATACATCGACCTTCCAGAGAAATATATTGGAAAGCCAAAGCGTGTAATGGCAGGCTTTGCAAAGACAGGATGCTTAGCATCAGGAGAGGAAGAAGCTCTTAGAATTGTAATTGGGAAATCACATATCGCATCATATGATGAGAACGGTGTTTCAGGACATAAGTCAGCATGGGTTCTTGATGAAGGAAGCTATGAAGTATTTGTAGGTGGAAGTATAAGAACTGATATTTCATGTGGAAGCTTTGACCAGTCCTTTACAGTAATTGAGCAGCTTGAGCAGGCATGTGCACCAGTTGAAGAGTTTGAGCACATGGTAAGAAAACCAAACGATAATGGTGAATTTGAAATGGTATGGGAAAAATGTCAGACTCAGAAGGAGTCGACAGATGCACTTCTTGCAAAATATGCACCAGAGGAAATTGCATTTACCGGAGACAAAGGCTACAAGCTCTCTGACGTCTACGAAGGTAAGATTGACATGGATACTTTCGTAGCGCAGCTTACAGATGAAGAGCTTGTATGTCTTTTCCACGGGGAAGGAATGTGCAGTAACAGGGTAACACCTGGAATTGCAGCGGCCTTTGGTGGAGTTACAGACAGACTCGCTGAACTTGGAGTGCCTGCATGTGGATGTGCAGACGGACCTTCAGGAATCAGAATGGACTGTGGAACAAAAGCATTTTCTGTACCAAATGGAGCTGCAATAGCAAGCTCATTTAACGCAGAGCTTACAGAGGAGCTATTTGAATTTGTAGGCTTGGAATTAAGAAAGAATAAGATTGATGCCCTGCTTGGACCAGGAATTAATATTATCAGACATCCGTTAAACGGAAGAAACTTTGAATATTTTTCAGAAGATCCACTTCTTACAGGTCTTTTGTGTTGTGCGCAGCTTAGAGGATTCCAGAGAGCAGGCGTGACTGGAACAATCAAGCATTTCTGTGCCAACAACCAGGAGATGAACAGATACAGCATTGAATCAGTTGTATCGGAGAGAGCACTTAGGGAGATTTACCTCAAGGCATTCGAGATAAGTGTAAAAGAAGGTGGAGCTAACAGTATCATGACATCCTATAATCCTGTAAATGGTTGCTGGACAGCAGGATACTATGAACTTTGTACGGTAATTCTCAGAGAACACTGGGGATACAAGGGAATTGTCATGAGTGACTGGTGGGCAAAAGCCAACTGGCCAAATGAAGAGCCAAAAGATGAACATCATGCTGTAATGGTAAGAGCGCAGAATGATATTTTCATGTGCTGCCAGAGCACACAGGATGATGTATATTCAGATGATGTAATGGAATGTCTTGCAGCAGGAAAGATAACAAGAGCACAGCTGCAGAGAACTGCAAAAAATGTTCTTAAGTTTGCAATGGAATCACTTGCAATGCAAAGACTTCTCAGACTTGCCGAAGAAGTTGAAACAGAGGGCTTTGAGGAGGAGAACGAGGAAGATCAGGTTATTGCGGATATGAAGACATATGTTGCAGATAAAGAAACTGGAATTCTTGAATTTGATCCTGATGTTGTTGGAGAAGCAGGAAAGGCATTTGCTGTTCAGCTTGAATTCGACAGACCTGCAAGCTATGAGATGGAGATAACCTATACATCCAAGCTTGGTTCACTTGCACAATTACCTGTTTCAATTTATTACAATAACATGTATATTGCTACAGTTAGTGTAAAAGGAACTGAAGGTAATGTGCAGAAAGTAAATCAAACTGTAAACCTGATATCAGGTGTAAGATTTTATTTTAAATTTGTGTTTGGTTCAAATGGATTAAACATTAAACACATTAAGATGACTCCAAAATCCTAACCCCAGTATTTCCGGAAGTTATTGGTACGATATTTGTTAGGTGTCATACCAGTAACTTTCTGGAATACTGAAATAAAATGACTCTGGGAGGAAAAGCAAATACTATGCCTGAATTTCATCCCAATTTGTCCGGAAATTTTTCGTCCTGTATTTATGCGGTGTCATGCCGGTAAACTTCTGAAATACCTGTATAAAATGACTTTGTGATGAAAAAGATAAGTAGTTAGCAATATCTACGACATTGTATTCTGAGTATTGCAGGAGGTTCTTAGCCTTTTCAATCTTAAGATTTAAAATGTACTGACTGATGGATAAGCCCATTTCCTTATGAAAGAGCTTTGACAGATAGCTTTCAGATAGTCCAAGATAGTCAGCAAGCTCTTTTACTGTAATTCTGTTGTGTATATGGCTGTAAATATAGTCGATACATAAAACAATTGGCTTTGAAAGAATCTGGCTCTTTCTTAATATATGCATCTGCTTACATATATCTATACACATTATATCATGAAGCTCTGATATCTCGTCAAGTGTCTGACATTTATCCATCTTAAGAATATAGAAATCACTAAGGGAATAAGCCTTCTCCTGCTCCATTCCTGCATGAACGCAGTATCGTGTAATCATAGCTACACTTATAACAAAGTGATATCTGATGTTTTGAATTGGGTTGTGTGATAGAACTCCCATACCATCAGGATTAGTAAAATCCTTTCTCTTACAGTTTTCTTCAACTGCTTCTATATTACCGTTGGCAATTGAATCATAAAATGACAGCTCACTCTCTAATACTCGGTGTCCTGTAATCATCTCGTGATTCACAAATTCACTTCGGTACCAATTTTTTGTCACACTCATATAAAAATCCTTCCAAAATTATATATTCATGTACTGTTACATGTATACTATATAAAAAACTACAAATATTGTCAATGCCAGTTAGTTTATGTCATGGAAATGATATTTCTAACACAAAAATTATATTTTTTGGATTTTAATGCTTATATAATAAGACCATCGAAAGAGATACAAATTATTTATTTAGGAGGTCTTTTATGAAAAAGAGATTAGTAAGTCTTGTATTAGCTACAACAATGGTAGCAGGAATGCTTGCTGGTTGTGGAGCTGCAGATGGTTCTACCGAGGCAGGATCAAATGGAGCATCAGGCTCTAATGAAGGAAAGGTTATCAACATCTACAGCTGGAACGACGAAGCTCGTGAGCGTATCTGTGCAGTATATGACAGAGTTGTTGAGACAAACAAAGAAGGAACAGTAACAAAGCTTGATGACGGAACAGAAATTCACTGGATTGTTAATCCAAACCAGGATGGTGTATATCAGCAGAAGCTTGATGAAGCACTTCTTAAGCAGGCAGATGCAGCAGATGATGATAAGGTAGATATCTTCTTATCAGAGACAGATTACGTTTTCAAGTATACAGATGCAGATGCAGATGTAGCTATTCCACTTAAGGATTTAGGAATTGACCCAGATAAGGATCTTTCAGCACAGTACGACTTCACAAAGGTTGTAGCTTCTGATGCAAACGGAGTACAGAGAGGATCAACATGGCAGTGCTGTCCTGGACTTTTAGTTTACCGTAGAGACATCGCTAAGGATGCATTCGGAACAGATGATCCAGCAGAAATCGCAAAGTTAACAGCTGATTGGGATACAATGAAGACAACAGCACAGACACTTAAGGATAAGGGATACTTCACATTTGCTTCATATGCAGATACATTCCGTTTATATGGAAACAGCATCTCAGATTCATGGGTTAAGGCTGGAGATACAAAGGTAGTTGTTGATCAGCAGATTATGGACTGGGTAAACACTTCTAAGGAGTGGTTAGATGCAGGATACCTTGATGCAACAGTTAAGGGACAGTGGAATGATGACTGGAACAAGTCAATGGGTTCTGCTTCAAAGGTATTTGCTTTCTTATTACCAGCTTGGGGAATTGATTTCGTGTTAAATCCTAACTGGGATGGAGATGCAGGAGTTTGGGGTGTTACAAACCCACCACAGGAGTACAACTGGGGAGGATCTTACATCCACGCTTGTACAGGAACAGATAACCCAGAGCATGCTAAGGAAATCATCCTTGCTTTAACAGCAGATGAAGATAACCTTCTTAAGATTTCTAAGGATTACTCAGACTTTACAAATACCCAGAGCGGAATGCAGCAGGCTGCTACAGACGATTCATTTGCATCTGAGTTCCTTGGTGGACAGAATCCATTCGAGTACTTTGCACCAGTTGCAGAGAACATCAAGATGGCTCCACTTTCAGCTTACGATCAGGGTTGTGTAGAGTTAATCCAGAACAGCTTCAGTGATTACTTACAGGGACAGGTTGACTTCGATAAGGCTAAGGCTAACTTTGAGACAGCAATCAAAGAGCGTTACCCAGACGTTACAGAGGTTGTTTGGCCAGAATAAAAATTGGGGCATGTGGGGCGGATATTCCGCTCCGCAATTAGAAAGGAAATGTAAGATATGAAAAAGCGTAAAAGCGTAAGCTATGCAAAATGGGGATACATATTCATTCTTCCATTCTTTGCGAGTTTCTTTATTTTTTCTCTTATCCCACTTGCGGATACAATAAGATATAGTTTTTATGAGTTTTATCGCTCAGGAATTAAAGAAATAGGACCAAACTTTATCGGAATGGCAAACTACAAGAGCTTGCTTGCATCTGATATGTTAGATTATGCGAAGAATACAGTAATTTTATGGATTATTGGATTTATTCCACAGATCGTAATTGCACTTATCCTTGCATCCTGGTTTGCAGATACACGTATGAAACTTAGAGGAGAGCAGTTCTTTAAGGTTGTAATTTACTTACCAAACCTTATCATGGCATCTGCTTTTGCAATGCTCTTCTTCACAATGTTTTCTACAGGTGGACCAATTAACTCAATCTTAGTTAATTTAGGTGTAATTTCTAAACCTGTTGATTTCCTTGGAACTGTATTTGGAGTACGTTCTATTATTGGATTCATGAACTTCATCATGTGGTTCGGTAATACAACAATCATGCTCATGGCAGCAATTATGGGAATTAGTGTAGATATTTTTGAGGCAGCAGACCTTGATGGTTGTAATAGCATGCAGAGATTTTTCTATATTACACTTCCTATGATTCGTCCAATCCTTACATATACACTTATCGTGTCTATGATTGGTGGATTACAGATGTTCGATGTACCACAGATCTTAACAAACGGACAGGGATCTCCAGACCGTACATCAATGACATTAATTATGTTCCTTAACAACCACCTTAAGAGTAGGAACTACGGTATGGCTGGTGCATTATCAGTATACTTATTTATCGTTAGTGGTATTCTTTGCTTCATTACATATCGTATGACAAACGATACTGATCCGGATGGATCTAAAGCAGCAGCTAAGAAGAAAAAGAAAGAAGAAAGGAGAGCAAGACGCAATGCGAGCAAATAAAAAAAGCGGAAAAGGACGTAAGGTTCTGGCATATACACTACTTTCAATTTTATCTTTTATGTGTTTGTTCTTCTTCTACATACTTATTGTTAATTCAACACGTACACATGCAGATCTTCAGAAGGGATTTGCTGCACTCCCAGGTGGAGCATTTTTAGAGAACCTTAAGAAGGTTGCAAACGACGGAACATTCCCTATGTTCCGCGGAATCTTAAACAGTTTATTGGTATCAGGCTCAAGTGCTGCCATTTGTATTTATTTCTCAGCACTTACTGCATATGGCTTATATGCTTATGACTTTAAGCTTAAAAAGCCGGCATTTACATTCATCATGGCCATCCTGGTTATGCCAACACAGGTAACTGCAATGGGATTCTTAAGATTAATAACTAATCTTGGAATGTATGATTCTTTGTTGCCACTTATCATACCATCCATTGCTTCCCCAGCTGTATTTTACTTTATGTATAGTTATTTACAGTCATCCCTCCCTATTTCTCTTGTGGAGGCAGCCAGAATCGATGGTTCAGGTGAATTAAGAACATTTAACTCAATTGTTCTTCCTATTATGAAGCCAGCTATGGCAGTGCAGGCAATCTTTACATTCGTTGGAGCATGGAACAATTACTTCGTCCCAGCGTTAGTAATTCAGTCAAAGAACAAGATGACAGTTCCAATTCTTATTGCCACACTTAGAGGTGCAGACTACATGAGCTTTGATATGGGTAAGATTTACATGATGATTTTAGTTGCCATTGTACCAATCATCTTAGTGTACTTACTTCTTTCAAAATACATCATAGCAGGTGTTGCTCTTGGAGGAGTAAAAGAATAATGCTATAAATATTAAAGAGGCGAGATTCACCCGTAGAGTGGATTTCCCTCTTTTTTTTATTACTTTTTTGTGACTCAATCCATATTTAATTGGCAAATTGTGTTTTCTGGGTTATAATTAATTAAGTTATGTTTATTTGGACATGGAGGATATGCCATGGAATTTTTTGATGTGGTAGATGATTTAGGTAATCCGACAGGGGTTACGGTTGATAGAGAAAGAGCCCATGCGGAAGGGATTCCTCACAGGACTGCACATGTTTGGATTGTAAGGAGAAAGAACGATAAGGTTCAGATTCTTCTTCAGAAAAGATGTGAGAATAAGGATTCTTTTCCGGGATGCTACGATATTTCGAGTGCGGGACATATTCCGGCAGGCGTTGGGTATATTGATTCTGCGATAAGGGAGCTTAAAGAGGAGCTTGGAGTTGATATCCGTCCGGAGGCACTGGTTTATTGTGGGGTAAAGAATATAGTTTTTGATAGTGTTTTTCATGACAAGGAATTTCATGACAAGCAGATAAGTAAGGTATTTATGCTCTGGCTTGACTTGGAAGAGGATGAGTTTACTATTCAGCAGGAAGAGATTGAAGAAGTGAAGTGGATGGATTTTCAGGAGTGTAAGATTGCGGTAAGAGATAATACGATTCCGAATTGCATTCTTTTGGATGAGCTTGAGATGCTTGAGCCACATTTGTATTTTTAAATGCTGTAACTATGCTTTGCATATTTTACGAGGAGTCGGATATGGAGAAGAGATTAAAGGATTACATCAGATACATGCAGACTTTGGCACAGGATGATATTGCTTCATATAGCGAGGAGAAGCGGAAACAGGTAGCTTCTAATTTGCTGGTTCAGATTGGATTTTTTCAGCATGAAAGACTTGTTCATCTTATTGTGACTGTTGTGTTTGCGATGCTTACGATGCTAACGCTTCTCGGATGTTTTTTAGTTGAAAATATTTGTATGTATGCAATGCTGTTACTTTTTGTGGTTCTCCTTGTGCCGTATATCAGGCATTATTATATTTTGGAGAATGGTGTGCAGAAGCTTTATAAATATTATGATATTTTAGAAGCAGGAACACAGGAGCGTTCCTAAATCAGACAATTAATGTGGAGGATATTATACGCAAAACAGATAATAGCCACATGAAAGGAGTAAAGTAAATGTTTTGTAGAAAATGTGGAAGAGAAGTGCAGCCAGGGCACAAGTTCTGTATGAGCTGTGGTGCAAAGTTAGAAGATATGCCAGCAGCGGCATCGACACCTGAGAAAGAGGAAGTGCCGGCAGTGGCAGTGATACCTAAGAAAGAGGAAGTGCTGGTAGCGGCAGTGACACCTGAGAAAGAGGAAGTGCCGGTAGCGGCATCGACACCTGGGAAAGAGGTTGTAACGGCAGAAGCGGTAGCACCGAAGAAGAAAAAAGTATGGCCGATAGCAGCAGCGGCAATTGTTCTGCTTGTTGTGGCAGCAGGTGCCGGTGGATATTTTACATGGCAGCATTGGCAGGAGAGTCAGGATATAGAGGATGACGATGAATCAGTAGATAAAAAGCATAAAGATGATACAGAAGAAAGTACAGAGAATGACATGGTATCATCTGCATCAGAAGAGAGAGATCTGTTGTTGGAGAAGCTTGACGAGATAATAGATGAAAAAGGTTATTCAGCAGGAAATAATTATGACATGATATCTGACAGAGGAACAACAAAGTTTGAAGATATCGGTGTTTTAGGTTCATACATAGCAGATTTAAGTGGGGATGATGTAGAAGACCTTGTTCTTGTATATGCGTCAGAGGACTTCTCCTATTTATATGCAGACGTATATACAGTAGAGGATGAAGAGGTCATATCAGTTAAGGAAGGATTACAGCTTAACAATAGCAGCTTCTGGGATATGGGAAGCGTTTCAATTTATATCAAAAAAACTACTTCAGGATATAACCTGGTGTGTGATTCTTATTCTGTAGCACGTCATTATGCAGATGGAGTGTCAAGCCAGCTGTATTCATATGCATGTGATAATAATAAGTATACAAAGATTACATCATTCAGTGCTTCAGGAAGTGCATTTGAGGAAGAGGATATTAATAATGCCACTATAATGGCACAAAAAGCAGGACTTAAGAATGTGACAACTGCATTTGAGAATATGTTTGTTATACAGGACAAGGATGTTACTTTTTTAGCAGGCTATACAGTACAGGCTGATGATGGTATAGCATATGACCAGTTCTATTCTGTTGACGATTTGAAGTATGGTAAAGTTGAGGTATACGAGCTTACAAGTAAGGGTGATATAATAGAAGACGAAGGTGAGCGTTTCCTTACAGAGACAGAGCAGAGCAATTATTCAGTTTCAATTTATAGCGAAGACTATATACTTCCAATGAGCGCTGAAAGATTACTTACAGATGCAGATGTAGCAGGAATAATTGATGATGAGCAGAAGCTTCGACTTGCAACAAATGAGATTTACGCAAGACATGGAAGAAAATTTGATACTGAATTTATTCAGCAGTATTTTGATTCAAAATCATGGTACACAGGACTTTATGACCCTGTAACATTTGACAATACTATTCAGATGTCAGAAATAGAAAATAAAAATGCAGAATATCTGCGCGGATTGTACAATAGCAGATATGCAAACGGCCAGTAAAAATGATAGAAGTAAAAAATATAAGCAAATCATATGGGAAAAGACTGATTCTGAATGATATCAGCTTTAAGGCAAATTATGGTGAAAAAATAGTAATAGTTGGAAGGAACGGCTGTGGTAAATCAACCCTGCTTAAAATATTATCAGGGGCTATGGCTCCTGATTCCGGAAGCATGAATTATTTTGGGAAGAATCCAATAAAGGATGCAGGTGTTTTTAAAAATGACTGCGGATACCTCCCGCAGGAAAATCCACTTATAGAGGATTTGTCAGTTCTTGATAATCTGCGTTTGTGGGGATATGACAGGAATAAGCCGGATGAGGTTCTGCTAGAGCAGTTTGAATTGGGGGATATACTTAAGCAGAAGGTTTCAAAGCTGTCTGGCGGAATGAAAAGAAGAGTAAGTCTTGCAAGCACTGTAATCAGACATCCGAGACTACTGATACTCGATGAACCGACAGCCGCATTAGATATTTACTACAAAGAGGATATTGCAGGCTGGTTGGGAAGATACCAGAAAAATGGCGGAATAATTATTCTGACAACGCATGAAGAGTCAGAAATTACAGGTGCAAATTACTGCTATGCAATAAAAGATGGTAATTTTATAGAAATAGAAGCAGCTAATAGAAGTATCAAAAATATCTTAGAAGAAATAAAGAATCACTAATGTGGTTTTTTATATATAACAAATAGAAAAAGGAGAATAATAATTATGGAAATGAAGTTTGATCCAATGACAGGTGAACCAATTTCACCAGAGAACACACCTGCTGTTCAGGAGCCAAAAAAAGGTAAAATGGGAAAGATTTTAGGCGGAATCTTTGCAGCAGTTGTAGTTATTGCATTAGCAATTGTATTAATTAAAAATGCTTTTATAGGAAAGGGCGGAAAGGTGCTACTTGCATTTTCAGATACATTTGCAGATGCACCAACATTTGTTAAGTCGGCAAACATTGATTCTGCCGCAAAGTTAATTGAGTCAGGAAAGTATACGTTAGCATTTAATTACGATCAGTCAGGAAAATATGGAGTAACTGTTGATGGAAAATATGTATCAACAGCAAAAGAAAAGCAGCTTTCAGGTGAAGTTTCTGTAAGCGGAATTAGAACTAATGGAACATTTGGAGTAACTAATAAGGAGCTTTTGGTAAATGCTCCAATGCTTGGAGATGATACATATGTATACAACTACAAGAAAGATACTGATGGATATATTGTTGATGTAATTGAAGAAAGCGGAATGGAGATTGAGGAATTTAACGCTTTATTAAACTCTGTCTATCAGGGAGTTAACTCATTTGACAATAGTAAGACAAAAAAATTTAATAAAGAGTTTGCTAAGAAATTAAATGGACTTAATTGGAAGAAGTTAGATAAGAAGTCTTATGAAGTTGACGGTAAGAACAGAAAAATCGGTGGTTATGGAGTAACTTTAACTGGTGATGATCTGGCAGAGATAGTTGAATTATATGAAGATTACTATGAAGATTTATTAGAAGATGCTAAGTTTGTTGAGGCTATGACTGCTGAGATGGACGATATTGAAGCAGGCTTTGAAGAAATTTATGATGCTTGCGATGAAATGGATGATATGCAGTTAGATTTTTACATCTATAAGAACAAGATTGCAGCATTTGTCTTTGAAGTGGAAGATGTTGAAGGAGAATTCTTATTCAAGGGAGGAGATTATCGTCTTCAGAATGTAGAGTGCACAATTGAAGAAGATGGTGATGAAGTATCTTTTGAAATTGAAGGAGAGACAAATGGTAATAAAGAAATTCTTGAATTTTCAGCAAATGGAGAAGAAGGATTTACTTTTGAATATGATAAAAAGAGTGGGGATTTTTCGATTGAAGTAGATGATGAGTCCCTTGAAGGAAATATTTCTAAGAAGGGCAAGGGCTTCGAGATGAAGCTTGAATTAGAAGAGTTTGATTTAACAATAAGTGTTACAGGTGACACAAAACTTGAGAAGTATGAAGGTGATAAAATTGACGTATCAGATTTAGATGAGGAAGACTGGGAAGATATAATGTCTGATATGTATGATAATTTATACTAATTAAGCTGGATTTATGAGAGAATATTTTTCATATCTTAGAATACAAAGTAAAGTATGTATAAGATTACTGGGTAAAATGATTATCTGTGTTTTTTCAATGCTAATCGGTCTGGCAGTTATAGCTCTTATTATTGGAACAATAATGGCAGAGAATAGTATGATTGAAAAAGTCAGGGTGGCAGCAGTAATTCCTGAAACAGAGACAGACGTGGCATTGGCAACAAGGTATGCGGCTACAATAGATGGAATTGAAGAGATATGTGATTTTTCATATTACGAGGATGAAGAAAAAGCAATAGAGGATTTAAAGGAAGGGAAGATACAGGTTTGTATCTTCTTTTCTGAAGGTTTTTACGAGCAAGTGGATAGCGGATATGGTTTAGTTCAGAAGGTATATGTTTCGGACGACAATTCGCTTTCATTTGCTTTATTTAAAAATGTGATAGAGGATGGAATAAAGCTCCTTCAGACATCAGCCGCTGGTGTGTATTCAGCTTGTGATACAGGCAAAAAATTTGATGCACCGCTTTCGAGGCGTAAAATAGATAAGTTAATGATGGATTTATATATTGATAAATTGTTATACAGGGGTGAGATGTTTGTAAGTGAGCTGGTATCTCCAATAGGTCAGTTAAGTGTAGAAAGATATGTTTTTTTCTGCTTCTATTTTATCTCTATTCTCATTTCAGGTCTGGGTTTTGCAACACTTTATAAGAAGCAGAATTCGGCAATAGAGCAGAAGCTTAGGATAAATGGAATATCGCACAGAAAGATTTTTATTACGAGAACGGCCATGTTTTCATTTATGATATGGACTATCGCATTATTAGTATATCTGACAGGCATTTTTCTAACAGCGAGGGCTGGCTTTAATCTTGTTTACTTTGATGTACGCACTTTGGTAAAAAGTTATCTGGTTTGTGTTCTTATGGCATTAATATTTAATGCCGTATACTATTTTTGTAGAGATGTACAGACGGGAACAATGGTAGTTTTATTATTAATAATTCTGATTATTCTTGCATCAGGAATCATTGTTCCAGGGGATTTTCTTCCTATGGGTATAAGAAAAATCCAGCAATTTCTGCATACATCAACGATTAATAAATTATTATTGGAAATATTATATGGAAACATATTATAGTTGGTTTAAAATCTTTTTATTTAGGCAGCTTCGTAATCCATTGTATTATCTTCAATTGTTTGTGATGGCACTTGCCATATACATTATTGGAAGTATTTCTTTCCCGGACAAGGACGAGCTCTGCATTGGAATTATGTATGAAAATAACGAAGCAAAGGAAGAATATGATGAAATTATAAGAAGCAAAGAGTCTGCAGAAGTAATAATATATGATGATGAAGAGCTTCTGAAAAGTCATATTTCTTCGCAGAGAGTAGATTGTGGTTTCGTAATTCCTGAACAGGTAGACGAAACAAATCAAATTAAATATTTTTATTCTCCATTTACAAGAATGGGTGAATTAGAAAAAGAGAATATTTTCTCAGCAGTATATGAATTAATGAGTAAGAATATTCTTATAATGGCTGACGAGCAAATATACGGCGATACAGATGAGGAAAGGCTTAATTATTTATTGACAAAAAACGAAGAATTGTTAAACTATGAGCAGGTAGTTACGATAGATTACGAAAAAATTACCGGGATAAAAGGGGAAAAGGTATCAGAAAATAATGTATATACCGTACAGGGGATTGCAGGGTTATTTTTAATGCTCACGATTATTTTAGGTGGTGTTAGTTTTAGCCAAAGTAACAACGCTGGTAATTTCTTACAAGCTGTATCAAAGAAAATCAGTTTGAGAATTCAGTTAATGAATGATTTGGCAATAGGGCTAATTCCAATAGTGATAGCCTTACTAAGTGTTATGATAAGTGGAAAATCA
Organism: Agathobacter sp.; assembly: GCA_036308285.1. GTDB lineage: Bacteria > Bacillota > Clostridia > Lachnospirales > Lachnospiraceae > Roseburia. Next base: position 13,869 of record JAXJVZ010000151.1, read on the forward strand.
CGAGGTTTTGCTATCGAGTTGTCTGGATTAATTGCAATGGCTGCATATCTTGAACTATGGCTTTTTTTCATAAGAAAGACTATGAGAGCAAATAGAAAGGATATAGAGCAGCAGCATATATGGGCAGTAATTCTGGTTTTAATTCAGCTATTGATTTGTCCGGTATTTGTCAATTTAGCAGATAAACTTACTATTATGAAATATGTAAGTCTTATTTCGCCGTTAGGTTTATATTTGTTTATATAAGTGAGCGGCATATGTAATGTTATTGATTTTGCTTATTGCAAATTCAAAATAAATATAACGAAGGAGTAACAATTATGAAATGTTCAAATTGTGGTGCTGAAATAGCAGATGATTCATTATTTTGCACTTTTTGTGGTGCAAAGCAGGAAAAAACCGAATCAGTAGAAGCTACAACAGAGACAAGGGTAGAAGAAACTGCAGAAGCAGTAGAAGAGCCAGTCGCAGAGTCGGCAGCAACAGAGGCAGAGGAGCCAGTTGCAGAAGCAGAAGAGGCAGTTGCAGAAGAGACAGCAACAGAAGAGGCAGTTGCAGAAGAGACAGCAACAGAAGCAGAGTCGGCAGCAACAGAAGAGACAACAACTGAGGCAACAGTAGCACAGCCAGTACAGGATGCTCAGCCGGTGCAGGTTGTAAATGGACATATTCCTACAGATGATAATGCTAAGAAGTCTAATAAGAAAATTATGATTGGCATTGGTGTAGTAGGGGCTGTAGCGGTTATTGCTATTATTATTGCAGCAGCTAAGCTTATTGGTGGAATGACAGGCAAGGTTAACGAGAAGGCTATCGTATATTCAAAGGGAGGTAGTCTATACTACTCAGCAAACATGGACAAGGAAGATAGCGAAATCGAATTTGATGATTCAAAGGAAGGTTTTGGACCAGTTCGTCTTATTGACAATGGAAATTCAGCTGTATATATCGATTTAAGAAAAGATGAGTTAAAGCTTGTTAATCTTTCAAAGCTTAAGAAGGACTCAAGTAAGAACAGCAACTACATTACAGAAATTGATAAAAATGTAGATGATTTCAGTGTTTTTGCCAAGGACGAAATCTATTACATAACAGATGATGGAGATTTCTTCTTATACAATGGAAAAGAATCTGTTGAGATTGACGATGAGGTAGAAGGTCTGAATGGAAAGCTTGGAAAGAAGATGACATACTACAAAGAGGGAAAAGGTGAAACCAGTGATTTGTATGTATTCGATCCAAAGAAGAAAACCAGTGACAGATTAAAGAAGAATGTAGTCATTGAGAGCAATTGCTTAGATAAGGTTTATGTTTTAGATGATGGAGCATTTATCTCAATTGATGAAAAAGGCAAAGAGAAAAAGCTTGCAGAGGATGTTTCTTCTATCATAGATTTTGATGAGGATTCAGAAGTTGTTTATTTCACAAGAGAGGAAACAAAGAAGGCAAAGGGAATTGATTTCGTTGAGGACGATATTACAGATGAAGAGCCAAAGGAGCCTGAACAGAAGGATTATTTAACTGAGACAACTCCAGAGGTTGCGCTTTCTGAATATGATTACGCTGCTTATGTGGCAGACCCTGCAGCATACTTAAATTCATATAATATGTATGAAGACGAAGATATGGGAATGAAGTATACATATGGCAATGACTTTAACAGAGTATATACAGATGGAGCAAAGTGGTATGTATACGATGATGATACATATTGGGATGATTATTATGATTACAAGTCTGAGTTATACGATTATGAAGATGCAGTGGAAATGCTAGAAGAGTTAGAGGACATCAAGATTGAAACAGTTAAGAGTGACCTTTACATCTTAAAGGGAGGAAAAGAAACTCTTATCAGGGAAAATGTTGGTGGTATTACAGCAGAGGCTTCAAAGGAGTTAGTATTCTTCTATGAGAAAGAAGATAAGGACTCTGGTAAGATTAAATTAAGTGAGCTTTCATATGCAGACGAAATAGAGTACCTGATAGATTCTGATTATGAAGACGAAGATGCTGATTACCTGTATCAGGTTGGAACATCTAAGAGCCAGAAGTTTAAAGATACACCTTATATTGTTACACCGGATTATGATGGAGATGAAATCGTAGTAGCAACTGAGGCAGATGAAGACAGCTACACTAGTTTTAAGCTTGTTTCTTATAAGGTATCAGGTTCAGAGCTTAAGGAAGTAGAGGTATTATCAAAGGATGCATTCTATGGCCGTTGGAGAGATGGAGCATATTATTTCATGAGTGATGTGGATCTTGATGACGATACAGCAAAGCTTAATGTATACAAGGATGGAAAAACAGAGGAAATTGCAAAGAAGGTATCATGTAATGGTATAACTGTTACAGAAAAAGATACAATTGTAAGTTTATCTGATAATGATCTTGTTGTATTTGATAAGAAGGGCGACAAGAATAAGATTGACAAGGATGTTGATAGTGTAAAGGTTGTTAACAGTGACAGATTTGTATATGTAAGTGATGAAGACTTATATGTATATACAGGTAAGGAAGATTCAAGAAGAATTGCAAAGAATATTGATAGCGAATATAGTTACTGGGTAAATCAGAACGAAGAATGCTTTGAAATTTACTAATTAAATATTAATCTAAAATATAACCCCCTCAATAGTTAGGTTTTACTATTGAGGGGGTTTGTATATGATGAAAATATCAATTATCCCATTACGGCAGTGACGTTAACTGTTTTACCTGTCATACCGCTGTCAAATGGAATTGTGTTTCCATTAACTTCCTGTCCATCAACGATAAGCTTTACGACACCTTTTTCAACGTGGTTTGGATTCTGGATATCAATATTGTATGTGATACCGCGGAAGGTTCTTGAAACCTTAAATCCATCAAGGTGGTCTGGAATACAAGGATCAATCAAGAGTCCGTCATAGTCAGGACGAATTCCAAGGATAAACTGTGAAACATTAAGGAAGGTCCATGCTGCTGTTCCTGTAAGCCAGCTGTTCTTAGCCTCTCCAAAGTTTGGAGCATCTTTTCCAGCAATCATCTGTGAGTATACATATGGCTCTGTACGATGAATCTCACTGATTTCTTCGATGTAGGCAGGACATGTTCTTGTATATACCTGCCAAGCGCGGTTACCACGTCCAATAACTGTTTCTGCAATAGAAATCCATGGATTATTGTGGCAGAAGATACCAGCGTTTTCTTTGTATCCACCTGGGTAAGAAGAAATCTCACCAAGCTCTACGTGATATTTTGTATAACATGGCTGTAAAAGTACAATACCGTATTTTGTATCAAGATATTTCTCAACAGCTTCCATTGACTTCTGGCATAATCCCTGATCTTTTCCGATTTCAGCCATTACACAAAAGCCCTGTGGCTCGATGAAGATTTTTCCTTCTTCACAGTCGTTAGAACCAACCTTGTTACCGTAAGCATCGTAGGCACGCATAAACCATTCTCCGTCCCAGCCAGCTTCGATTACGGCTTTTTCCATATCAGCAATTAACTTCTCAGCTTCTAATGCTTCCTGTTCTAATCCACGGTGACGGCAGATTGCTGCATAGTCTTTTCCATAACGGACGAACATACCGGCAATAAATACTGACTCAGCTACCGGACCTTCAGAAGGGCCAAATGTCTGGAACGACTCACCTGGCTCCTCTGAGAAACAGTTAAGGTTCAAGCAGTCATTCCAGTCTGCACGACCGATAAGTGGAAGCTTATGAGGTCCGAGATGAGTAGCGGTAAACTGGAATGAACGACGAAGGTGCTCCATAAAATCAGTAGCCTTTGATTCGTCATTATCATATGGAGTCTTCTCGTCTAAGATCGAGTAATCTCCTGTTTCTTTAATATAAGCTGCAGCAGCTGCAATCAACCATAATGGGTCATCGTTGAAACCGCTTCCGATATCAGAGTTACCCTTCTTAGTTAAAGGCTGATACTGGTGATAAGCGCTTCCGTCCTCAAACTGGGTTGCTGCAATGTCAAGGATTCTTTCCCTTGCACGATCTGGAATAAGATGTACAAAACCAAGTAAATCCTGGCAGGAATCTCGAAATCCCATTCCACGTCCGATTCCTGACTCAAAGTATGAGGCAGAACGTGACATGTTAAATGTAACCATACACTGATACTGATGCCATACATTAACCATACGGTTGAGCTTAGTCTCGCTTGAAGAAACACTAAAGTGAGAGAGAAGATTCTCCCAGTGGGCAGCAAGCTTTGCTAAGGCAGCATCTGTTTTTTCAACTGTATCAAACTGCTCAAGCATTGCCTGTGCAGGTGCACGGTTAATCTGGTTTAAGCCAATCCATTTCTCTTCTGGCTTATTCTCAATATATCCAAGTACAAAGATTAAATCCTTTGACTCATTTGGCTCAAGTTTAATCTTGATGTGGTGTGAACCAACTGGAGCCCAGCCACTGGCGATAGAATTTCCAGACTGGCCAGCAAGGACTCTTTCTGGTGCTGAATTCTCTCCGTAAGCACCAAGGAATGTATCACGGTCTGTATCAAAGCCGTCGATAGGCTGGTTAACTGCAAATACAGCATAGTGATTTCTACGCTCACGATACTCTGTCTTGTGGTAAATCTCAGAGCCATGAACTTCAACCTCGCCTGTACTGAAGTTACGCTGGAAGTTAGTCATGTCATCCATAGCGTTCCAGAGACAGAACTCTACATATGAGAATAACTCGATTTCCTTAGCTTCATTACCTGTATTTGTAAGAGTAAGCTTGTTAACCTCGCATGATACACCGATTGGTACGAAATCTGTTAATTTTGCATTGATTCCATTCTTACCTGACTCAAAAACTGAGTATCCAAGACCATGACGGCAGGTATAGCTGTCAAGCTCAGTTTTGCATGGCATCCAGCCCGGATTCCAGATTGTCTCACCATCTTTAATATAATAGTAATGTCCGTTGCTGTCATAAGGAACATTGTTGTAACGATATCTTGTAAGGCGAAGAAGCTTAGCATCCTTATAGAAGCTGTATCCTCCGCAAGTATTTGATACTAATGAGAAGAAGTCCTCACTTCCAAGATAGTTAATCCATGGTAATGGTGTCTTAGGTGAAGTGATAACGTACTCTTTTTTTTCATCATCAAAATAACCAAACTGCATATTTTTTCCTCCAATATAATTCAAAAATGCTCCAGCGTTCTTGCTGCGGAATGTGCGTCAGCTTTGCTGACATTTTCCTGTGCACATTCCTGCAATCCGCCGGAGGCTTTTATCTCAGTTGGAGTTTTCTCCAACTGGAGATGAGTTACGAAAACGATTAAGTAACTGATTTTATAATGAGAGTATAGTGCATAAAAAAGAAAAAATCAATGGGATATTGCAATTTTTCTAAAAACATCATATATTATAAGTGCTTAAACGTTTACGAGGAGAGCGATAATAATGGTTTCATTAAAGGATATAGCAGCAAAATGCGGGGTTTCGACAGCTACTGTCAGCAAAGCATTAAATGACCAGAAAGATATTGGAGAAGATACTAAAGCAAGGATTAAAGAAGTTGCAGATGAGATGGGATATTTTCCGAACTCGGCGGCAAGAGCCCTTAAGACTAATCGTTCATATAATATAGGTGTTTTATTTTTAGATGATGCTAATAGTGGACTTACACATGAATATTTTTCAGGGGTGTTAAATGGAATAATGATTGAGGCGGAGAGCCGTGGATATGATATTACATTTATAAATACACACTATGAGAAAAGAAAGATGTCATATCTGGAACACTGCAGATACCGCAATTTTGACGGAGTCGTCATCGTATGTGTGGACTACAATAGTCCAGCAGTCCAGGAGCTTTTGAACAATAAATATTTTCCTGTAGTTACTATTGACTATTGTCATCAGAATTGTACCAGCGTGTGCTCTGATAACGTAAAGGGTATGGAAGAGCTGGTAAGATATATATGTGAGAAGGGGCATAAGAAAATTGCCTACATTCATGGGCAGAATTATTCTTTTGTCACAAAGGATCGTCTTACGGCATTTTTTCGTGTGTTAGAAGAGTATGGTTTAGAGGTTCCTGAAGATTATGTGATTGAGGCAGAGTACCTTGAACCTGAAAAGTCTGCCGAGAAGACCAGAGTACTTCTGGAGTTAAACGACAGACCGGATTGTATTATTTATCCTGATGATGCTTCTCTAATTGGTGGTTTAAATGTTATCCGGGAATATCAGCTAAGCATACCGGATGATATCAGTATTGCGGGCTATGATGGAACAAACATATCCCAGATACTTCAACCGAAAATCACAACTGTGCAGCAGGACACCATGCACATTGGGAAAAAGGCTGCAAGCTGCCTCATTGCACACGTTGAGAAACCAAAGACAACACTTGTCGAGAGAATAAATGTCAACGGCAAATTGCTGGCTGCAGATTCGGTGAAGTAGTATTAAATAATGCTTGAGTGCTATTACCACTAAATAAGCCTCAGCTCAGTAACTAGTACAACTGTTTTTAATTAACTAGACTTTATGCTTGCCTATTTTCATGATAGCACTGCTCAAAAATCCTCAGCGTAGCCCGCTACGCCTACGTTTTTTGAGTAGCACTCTCATAAA
>JAXJVZ010000152.1:0-1787 GCA_036308285.1 Agathobacter sp.
ATTTTTATGAGAGTGCTACTCAAAAAACGTAGGCGTAGCGGGCTACGCTGAGGATTTTTGAGCAGTGCTATCATGAAAATAGGCAAGCATAAAGTCTAGTTAATTAAAAACAGTTGTACTAGATACAATTAGCAGATTAGTTCCATTAGAGTTTACCCATGTCTTAATTTCATGTAACCATTCTAACAGCGCTTCTGATGGTTTTTGTAAAAATTTTAACTTAATATACACATTTTCAGCTGCAACACAAGGAAAAAATTTTTTCAAATCTTTCTTCTTTTTTTGCCATTATCTAATCCTCCTATATAAATCTAAATTAATATTTTAACTATTTTTCAGTAACTGACACAAGTTTATGTTTCAAGAACGCTCCAACTAGAGATCAAATATACTCATCTGCGCATATTTTTCAGGCAATTCATTCAAATATGCAAAACATTCATCCGGTGTGCAGAGTATGCCATGCTCTTTGCAGGTATTTAAAAATATTGACATTAACTCCTTCGATTTAGGACTCGGTAGCTCATAAGAATTACCATATCGCTCTATATATCTTTGCTTCATTCCAGGGAAATGTTTATCCAAAGAGACATAAAAATACTCTCTGTTACCATCTCTCAAGGTTAGTCCCATACCAAAACAGATAATACCCTTTACTCCCGCACGGACACATTCGTCAAGAATTGCTTTTATATTTTCCTCTGTATCATTAATAAATGGAAGGATAGGTGACAACCATACCACAGTTGGAATCCCTCTCTTTTTCATTTCTAATAGAACCTCAATCCGCCGTCTGGTGTTACATACATTAGGCTCTATGATTCGACACAGATTATCATCAAAGGTTGTTAGTGTTACCTGTACTACGCACTTGGTCTTTTGATTTATTTCATCTAGCAAATCAATATCCTGCAAAATTCGATCTGATTTCGTCTGAATTGCCACACCAAATTCATACTGCGAAATTATCTCAAGACATTTCCGTGTCAGTCTAAGCTTCTCTTCACAATGCATGTATGGATCAGACATTGAACCAGTTCCAATCATGCTCTTCTTTCTTTTTGATTTTAGAGCTGCCTCTAGAAGTTTTGGAGCATTTTGTTTTACTTCAATATCCTCAAATGGATGCGTAAACTGGTAACACCTGCTTCTACTGTCACAATAAATGCAGCCATGAGAACATCCACGATAAATATTCATGCCATAATGATCACCACTTCTGGTGAGTATTCCTTTAGCTTCAACAAAATGCATATATACATCCCCACTCATTATCTTGTCCTATTATTCATAATACCCTTTTTTCCCAAATTAAGTGGTTCTACACAAATTATATTCATTAAATGTTTACCTCCAAAATAAGTGGAGTATGATCCTGTCTTGGGCCTGAATCTAACATTTCAGATTTCTTAACCTGCTCCTTAATCCTGTCACTGACAAGGAAATAGTCTATTCTCCAGCCGGAATTATTAATTTTACTTGTCTTAATTCTCTGTGCCCACCAGGAGTATACCTTCTCAACATTACCATGAAGATATCTAAATGTATCTACAAAGCCTTTGCTCAAAAGATTTGTAAAACCAGCTCTCTCCTCGTCTGTAAAACCTGCAGACATATGATTTGATGCAGGATTAGCAAGGTCAATTTCCTCATGGGCCACATTAAAATCACCACATGCAATTACCGGCTTCTTCTCATCTAACTGCGCCAGATAATCTGCATATAAAACATCCCAGGTCTGTCTGTCATCTAATCTTTTTAATCCATCTCCTGCATTAGGTGTATAC
>JAXJVZ010000153.1:0-2219 GCA_036308285.1 Agathobacter sp.
GGCAATACCTCTAACTGTTGGACGATTTAAGATATTAACTATATTATCAAGATTATCATCTGGTAAATACACAACATAAGGTGTACTTGTAAGATTCTCTAATGCGTCAATAATATCAAGATTCATAACCAGAAGCTCATGGAAAGTATCCTCAATGGCCTGCTTATGTTTGAAGATAAAATCGACATTATTTACCGAAAGCAAAACCTTGTCCTTACCAAATCTTTCACTTGCCAGATCAGCAAGCTCTAAACTTGAAGGCTTAGAAGCATTAAGAATAACCTGAACACATCCAGCGTACATAAGCTTTTTGATATCATCAATTCTATTAATATTACCGCCTGCACAAACTTTAATTTCTATATTTCTGTTAATGTTCTGGATAGTATGAACATTTCTCTCATGCTCATTATCATCTGTAGAAAGATCAAAAATGATTATTTTGTCAATACCACTGTCGTTATATAATTGACAAATTTCGAAGACATCACCTATGACAGTATAATCTTCAGCAGATTTTACTGCCTGCCCTTCCTTTAAATATAAAGTGGCAACAATATTTTTTAACCCCATTAAATTATAAACTTCCTTTCGTTGACAATACATCTTTAATACGCGAATCAAAGGTTGTAGCTTCGTCTAATGCTCTGGCGAAAGACTTAAACATTGCCTCAATCATATGATGATTATTGCCTGAATTTAAAACTTTAATATGCAGGTTCATTCCTGCGGAATACGAAACTGCGTAAAAGAATTCCTTAACCATTTCAGTATCCATATCTCCTACTGTGCTTGTAGAAAACTCTCCGTCAAACACAAGATAAGGTCTTCCTGATAAATCAACAGCACACAAAACTAATGATTCATCCATTGGAAGTATACAGCTTCCAAATCGTTTAATCCCCTTTTTATCTCCGATAGCTTCTTTTATTGCATTTCCCAAAACAATTCCACAATCCTCAATTGTATGGTGACAATCCACCTCAATGTCTCCATCACAGCTAAGATTTAAATCAAAAAAGCCATGCTTTGCAAAACCTTCGAGCATGTGATTAAAAAATCCTACTCCCGAATCAATATTTGATTTACCACATCCATCTATACAGAGTGATACATTGATCTCCGTCTCTTTAGTTTTTCTGCTTATACTGGCTATACGTTCTGACATACTTACCTCTCTTAAACTTTTATTCAAATCTTACTTTAATGGAATTTGCATGTGCAGTCAACTGTTCACACTCTGCAAACTGCTCAATATCCTTATGTACTGCCTCAAGAGCTTCTCTTGAGTAACTTATAATACTTGATTTCTTAATGAAATCATCTACACTAAGAGCCGAGAAAAACTTAGCTGTTCCATTTGTAGGAAGAACATGGTTAGGACCTGCAAAATAATCTCCTAAAGGCTCTGAAGAATACTCTCCGACAAAAATAGCTCCTGCATTTCTGATTCTTGTCATTACGGCAAATGGATCCTTTGTCACAATTTCCATGTGCTCTGATGCAATTTCATTAACAGCATCAATTGCTGAATCCATATCATCAGCAACCAAAATGTATCCATAATTATCAAGTGATTTCTGAATAATCTCTTTTCTTGATAACTCTTTTACAAACTTATCAACCTCAACAGATACCTTATCAGCTACTTCCTGACTTGTAGTAATAAGAATAGCTGATGCAAGTTCATCATGCTCTGCCTGTGACAAAAGATCAGCTGCAACAAATCTTGGATTTGCTGTTTCATCAGCAAGTACAAGAATTTCACTAGGTCCGGCAATTGAATCAATACTTACATATCCAAACACAGCCTTCTTAGCTAATGCAACATAAATATTTCCAGGACCAACAATCTTATCAACCTTTGGAATACTCTCTGTACCAAAAGCCATAGCTGCAATTGCCTGAGCTCCACCAACCTTATATATTTTATCAACTCCTGCTTCTTTTGCAGCAACAAGAGTTGATGGATAAACCTTTCCATCTTTTCCTGGTGGAGTACACATTATAATTTCATCAACCCCTGCAACCTTTGCAGGAAGAACATTCATAAGTACTGAAGAAGGATATACTGCCTTTCCTCCTGGAACATATACTCCGGCTCTTTCTAATGCAGTAACCTTCTGTCCTAAGATTATTCCATCTTCAGAAGTAAACCATGAATTCTGTAACTGCTTTTCATGATATTTTCTGATATTAACTAATGCTTTTCTTATTAC
>JAXJVZ010000154.1:0-10883 GCA_036308285.1 Agathobacter sp.
ATCTGAATACTTCCAGGTCCCACTGTCACAGTCTCCTCCTTCTCGGTGTCATCCTTCTCACCTGTAACAACCGGCCAGAGAACTGCTATGGTAAGACAAGCCACAAGTGCAAAAATAAATCCACCCAATGCAGACAAACCTAATTTTGTAGCTATTTTCTTTTTATTTAATGGTTTATCCTTAATTTTTTCTCGAACAAATTCTTCCATTTTAATCCCCATAACGTAAATAGACTTTTACTAATATATTATAAATATAAACATGTTAGGTTGCAACCATTTTTACCATTGCTAAAAGCTCCTAATCCGTTATAATATGAGGGTGGAAGGAAATTATATATATGAATAAAAAAGTTTTAAAAACATTAGAATTTAACAAAATATTAGAAAAACTTAGCGAATACGCCGCATGTGATGAAACAAAATCACGCTGCCTCTCGCTTACCCCAATCACAGATATAGATATTCTTCGTAATTTACAGGAGACCACAAAGGATGCTCTTAATCGTCTCTACAAGGACAGTAATATTTCTTTTGTTGGTGTACACAACGTTCATTCAAGCCTTAAGAGACTTGAAATAGGCGGTGCATTAAACACAACAGAGCTGCTTAGAATAAGTGCTCTTCTTGAGGTTGCAAAAAGAGCAAAGGCTTACGATGGCTTTAATAAGGATGAGGACAAAAAGGACTCTTTATCACTTTTCTTCTTGCAGCTTGAGCCTCTTACACCATTACACGATGAGATTAAGCGCTGTATTATCGGTGAGGATGAAATTGCAGATGATGCAAGTCCTGCACTTTTTAAAATCCGTAAATCTATCCGTGGAATGAATGACCGCATCCATGCCCAGCTGGCAAAGCTTATGAATAACAGCACTACCCGCAATTACCTTCAGGATGCTGTAATCACCATGCGTGATGGACGTTATTGTCTTCCTGTAAAAGCTGATTCAAAGAGCTTTGTACCAGGAATGATGCACGATCAGTCGTCATCCGGCTCTACGGTTTTTATTGAGCCTATGGCTGTCGTTAATCTGAACAATGAATTAAAGGAACTTTTCATTAAGGAACAGGAGGAAATTGATGTAATTCTTGCAGAATTAAGCAATCGTGTTGCAGAGAATGCCATGGCATTAGAAAGCAATTATGAAACCCTTTCTGAGCTTGATTTCATTTTTGCCAAAGGTAATCTTGCCAAATCCTATAATGGAGTTGCTCCTGTTTTCAACGAAGATGGGATAATAAACATAAGAAAAGGCCGACATCCACTTCTTGACCCAAAGAAGGTTGTTCCTATTGATGTACGACTTGGAGAAGGTTACAAACAGCTTATTGTAACCGGACCAAACACCGGAGGTAAAACAGTTTCCCTCAAAACAGTTGGTCTTCTTACTCTTATGGGACAGTCAGGTCTTCACATTCCGGCAGCAGACCGATCACAGCTTTCTATATACGAGGAAGTTTTTGCTGACATCGGTGATGAACAGAGCATCGAGCAGTCCCTTAGTACTTTCTCATCTCACATGACCAACATTGTCGCAATACTTAACAAAGCAGACGATAAGAGCTTATGTCTTTTTGATGAGCTTTGTTCCGGAACTGACCCGACAGAAGGTGCAGCACTTGCTATTTCAATTCTTAGCAAGTTACATTTATATGGCGCAACTACAATGGCAACTACTCACTACAGTGAGTTAAAGGTATATGCACTTTCTACTGATGGTGTCGAGAACGCCTGCTGTGAGTTTAATGTTGAGACCCTTAGTCCAACCTACAGACTTCTTATCGGTATTCCTGGAAAAAGTAATGCTTTTGCCATTTCCTCTAAATTAGGACTCGCCGAGGACCTTATCGAGGATGCAAGGAGCCGTATCAACAAAAAAGATGTTGATTTTGAGGAGCTTATCGCTAATCTTGAGAAGAGCAGACAGACTATTGAGAAAGAACAGCTTGATATTAATAATTATAAGAAAGAAATCGAACAACTTAAAAGTCAGTTAGAAAGCAAGCAGGACCGTCTCGAGCAGAATCGTGATAAAATAATCAGACAGGCTAACGAGGAAGCCTACAACATTCTTAAAGAGGCAAAAGAGCTGGCTGATACAACAATTCGTAACTTTAACAAATATGGTCAGGGGCATGCACCTATGAGCCAGATGGAGAAGGAACGTACAAAAGTTGGAAACAAGCTATCAGAGAAAGAAAAAAGTCTTTCTGCTCTTAACAAGAAAAAGGATAAACCTAACCACAAGGCTCCCAATCCAAAAAAACTTCGTATTGGGGATTCAGTACTTGTGCTTTCAATGAATCTTAAAGGAACTGTACACACTCTTCCTAATGCTAAAGGCGATTTATTTGTTCAGATGGGAATTCTTCGTTCTCAGGTAAATATTAATGACCTCATTTTAGTCGAGGACACAGACAGCTCACCAGCCAAAAAATATAGTGGCGGCGGAAGCAAAATTAAAATGAGCAAGGCAATGAATATATCAGCGGAGATTAATCTTATTGGTCTTAGAGTAGATGAGGCAATTTCACGTTTGGATAAGTATCTCGATGATGCATACCTCACACATCTATCACAGGTTCGCATCGTTCATGGAAAAGGTACTGGCGCTCTACGTGATGCAGTTCATGCTCATCTGCGTGGGATGAAAAACATCAAATCCTTCAGCCTTGCTGAATACGGCGAAGGTGATGCAGGTGTAACTATTGCTAATTTTAAGTAATAGTAAATAATCATTTTTCACAGTATTTTATTACTTATTTATTAAATATAGACATAATATATTGCGTAAACATTGTTATATTCGAAGGAGATTTTACCATGGCAGGAAAACAAAAAATTCTTATTGTAGATGACGATAACAACATAGCGGAGTTAATATCGCTTTATCTTACAAAGGAATGCTACGACACTCAAATCGTAAATGATGGCGAGGAAGCACTCAAAGCATTCGAAGTGTATAATCCTAACTTAATTTTATTAGACCTTATGTTGCCGGGAATTGACGGTTATCAGGTATGTCGTGAGATTAGAACAAAATCAAACACACCAATCATCATGCTCTCTGCAAAAGGAGAGATTTTTGACAAGGTCCTTGGTCTTGAGCTTGGCGCAGACGATTACATTATGAAGCCGTTTGATTCCAAGGAACTCGTTGCACGTGTTAAAGCCGTTTTAAGACGTTTCCAGCCTGTTAAGGCTGAAGCGCTTTCAACAGACCAGAAGTGTGTTGAATATCCTGAACTTACAATTAATCTTACCAATTATTCTGTCACCTACGAAGGTCGTCAGATTGATATGCCACCTAAAGAGCTTGAACTTTTATATTTCCTTGCTTCATCTCCTAATCAGGTATTTACAAGAGAGCAGCTTCTTGATAATATATGGGGCTACGAATACATTGGTGATACAAGAACAGTAGATGTACATGTCAAGAGACTCCGCGAGAAGATTAAGGATAAAGAAAACTGGAGTATCTCTACTGTATGGGGTATCGGATACAAATTTGAGGTTACAGAATGAAAAAGACCATCTATTTAAAAATGGCAGTTGTATATGCAATTTTTGTACTTTTTGCCTTTATAATAGTGTGTACTTTTACACAAAAGCGCACTACATATTACATCCAAAGAGAAGAGGCTGGCAATTTATATAAGGAAGCCACTCTTATTGCTTCCGATTATGCCTCCGATTTTTTCAGGAAAACATTATCTCTCAACGAATTACAACGTCACATGGAAATTGTATCCAAATACATTTCAGCAGATATCTGGATTGTAAACAATGACGGAGATATTCTGATGAGTTCCTCGGATGCTATAATAGGAAAAAGAGCCGCTTCCATTCAGGAATATAAAACCATAGCAGGATTCGATGTTGCAGATTTCGGAAGTGACATCTATATGATTGGCGATTTTTATTCTGAGTTTGATGATTCCACGCTTACAGTATATGCTCCAATCACAATATCCTTTGTAAATCGAGGTTATATTCTTATTCATAAACCGATTTCAGCAGTCACAAACCATTCAGATGACTTTTTTAACATATCATTTTATACGGTTAGTATAATCCTGCTAATTGGACTTTTAATGATATTTTTATATACAAGGGCAATAAATAAGCCTCTTAGAAAAATTACTACGGCAGCAAAAAAATATGCCAAAGGCGATTTTTCCGAAAAAATAGAAATATACTCTAATGATGAACTTGGTCAGCTTGCTAACACGCTTAACTATATGGCAACAGAGCTTGACACGCTAGAGGAAGATCAGCGTAAATTCGTGTCTAATGTTTCACATGATTTCCGTTCTCCTCTTACCTCAATAAAAGGCTATATTGAAGCCATGCTCGATGGTACCATCCCTGTTGAGATGCAGGAAAAATATCTCAATATTATTCTGTTCGAGACTAATCGACTTAACAAGCT
Organism: Agathobacter sp.; assembly: GCA_036308285.1. GTDB lineage: Bacteria > Bacillota > Clostridia > Lachnospirales > Lachnospiraceae > Roseburia. Next base: position 4,436 of record JAXJVZ010000154.1, read on the forward strand.
GACCCAGGGACTTCTGGATTTGAATCAGTTCGGGCATCATGGTATCAGACTTGACATTGCTGATTTTGATATCAACAATATGATTCGTACTACAATTCTGACCTTTGAAGGTAAATGCAGGGAAAAAAATCTGAGCTTTGACCTTGTTTTAACAGGCAAAGAGCTTTTTGTAACGGCAGATATGACTAAGATTCAGCAGGTGCTTTACAATCTCATTGATAATGCTACAAAGTTTTCAAATTCTGATTCAAGTATAAAAATTGAGACATATCTTAAAAATGAAAAGGTATTTATTTCTGTAAAAGATTCAGGAATCGGAATTCCAAAGGATAGTCAGAAAAAGATTTGGGAACGTTTTTATAAGACCGACCTTTCCCGTGGTAAGGACAAAAAAGGAACAGGGCTTGGACTTGCAATTGTAAAAGAAATTATCCAGGCACATAACGAAAATATTAACTGCATAAGTACCGAAGGAGTTGGAACCGAATTTATCTTCACACTTCCAATTTCAAAGAAGGAGACAAAATAAAAAGTCCAGCGGATTGCAGGAATGCGCAGTGGATGATGTCAGCAAAGCTGACGCGCATTCCGCAGCAAGAACACCGGAGCGTTTTTGAATGTATAGATTTTACAATTTATCAAATCATAATTCAAATAATTATTTATCATATTCTACTCTGCATCGTCTTCCTCATGAATCATATACTCTCCACCTTTTAAGTCTTTTACCCTGGCATTACCGAGATAGTAATTATCTGATTCCTGGAAGCCTTCTGCTGATGAATTTTCCTGCTCTGGAACATTTGTCAATCCATTAAACAAATCATACGTGAATATATACCCTTCCTCACACTTTGCTCTTAAGAATACCCGTATATTCCGTGCTGAACTATTATTCGAAGGAACATTTAGTTCAATAACATCAGACCAGCTGTAGCTGCCTTCCTTATCTTTAATTTTAGTAGCTTCAACTGTTTCATCCGATGCTTTATCTGTATTGCCCGAAGCAGAACCTCCGACTATTGTTCCCATAGCTGTATCGCCGCCTTCTGCTTCTGCGCCTGCTTCATTTGCAGTTCCATTGCTTGTGATTCCATTATTTATTGTTCCATTATTTACAGAATCATTACCTGCAGTTCCATTACTTATTGTTCCATCCTCCCCAGCGCCCTGATTAGCATCGTCATCATTCTGAGGCAACTCTGGCTGTGAAAGATTATCAGCAACAGTCTGTCCATTTTCAGCAATTCTTACATCTGCCACTTCAGTATTCTCTTCATCCAGCTTATCCACTGCGTACATTGCAGCTTCCTCACCATCAACTTCAACAACCAGATCAAGAGAGGTAAAGCTATAATACTTTTTACTATCCAGCTTTATATCGCAATTAGAATTAAACTTAAGAGTATTGTCTTTATATACAGGCATTTTTGATAAGGAACCACTCAGCACCTCTTCAAAACTCTCATTCACACCTGTAAAATCTGACATAATCTCAGTCTTTCTTTTATTTCCATCAACAAAAAGGACGGTGACGTTACCGTTATAGCTTTCTTCTATTGGTAAGCTGACATATCCCGAATAAACAAATCCATCCTTTTCCAGTTCAAACTCATTTGTCCCGAAATATATAAGTGTCTCCATGGTATCTGTATATTCCTTTGGGATTATTTCGACGAAAACGGTATAGACCTTCTTAGAGAAATCAGTATCTGTAAGCTCTATCTTCCAATTCTCCATAAGGCTGTTTTCTTTCTTAAGTGTAGATTCAATATCTGCTTTCATTGTAGCAATTTCAGTAAGAGACACACTTGTATTGTCTGTAATATATGCATTCTGGTTTTTCAGAAAAACAAGCATGCTACTGGTATATATACACTCTATAGTTACAACTACTAAAAGAATTACATTGATAACCACAACTGAAACAGGCCAGTTTCTCTTCTTCCTTTTTTCACTTCTTTTTTCTCTTGAAGTCTTTACTTTCCTATTCTCAAAGACACCAGTATCTTTGTTAAGTACTGGTGTCTCTGTTTGAAGATTCTTTTTTCTTCTAATCATTTATTATTTTATTCCTCGTCCTCTGCTGTCTCAACAATCGCAATTCCAAGCTCCTCAAGAGCAGCATCATCAACTGTTCCAGGAGCCTCTGTCATAAGGTCAGATGCATCCTTTACCTTAGGGAATGCAATTACATCCTTGATATTGTCTGTATGAAGCATGTGCATTACGATACGGTCTACACCATATGCAAGTCCTGCGTGTGGAGGTACACCATATGAGAATGCATCGAGAAGGAAGCCAAACTGCTCGTGAGCTCTTTCTTTAGTAAATCCAAGCACCTCGAACATCTTCTCCTGAATGTCATCCTGGTGAATACGAACTGATCCACCACCAAGCTCTGTACCATTAAGTACAATATCGTAAGCCTTTGCACGAACTGAACCTGGATCTGAATCGATGTTTGCCCAGTCTTCTTCCATTGGCATTGTGAATGGATGGTGCATTGCCATAAATCTGTTCTCTTCATCTGACCACTCAAGAAGTGGGAAGTCTGTTACCCAGAGGAAATTGTACTGATTATCATCAATAAGACCTAACTCCTCACCGAGCTGAAGCCTGATTGCACCAAGAACGTTCCATACAATCTTATTCTTATCAGCTGCAAAAAGTAATAAGTCTCCTGGTTTACCCTGCATTTTCTCAACGATTGCGGCAAGCTCTTCTTCTGTCATGAACTTAGCAAATGATGACTTATATGTTCCATCTTCGTTGATGCAAAGATAAGCAAGTCCCTTTGCTCCGCATCCCTTTGCAAACTCAACTAATTTATCAATCTTCTTACGTGGCATTGCACCCTGACCGGATACGTTGATTGCACGAACTGAACCACAGTTCTCAAGAGCGCCTGTAAATACTCCAAAACCACAATCCTTAACCACTTCAGATACATCAACAAGCTCCATACCAAAACGTGTATCCGGCTTATCTGAACCATAACGGTCCATAGCTTCCTGCCATGGCATACGCGCAAATGGAATCTGGATATCTACACCAATAGCCTCTTTCCAAAGGTACTTAAGAAGACGCTCATTTACATCTAATACGTCCTCAACATCAACGAATGAAAGCTCCATATCAGCCTGTGTAAACTCTGGCTGTCTGTCTGCACGAAGATCCTCATCTCTGAAGCATCTTGCAATCTGGAAATAACGGTCATATCCTGATGCCATAAGCAACTGCTTGAAAAGCTGTGGCGACTGTGGAAGAGCATAAAAATGTCCATGATGAATACGGCTTGGCACAAGGTAATCTCTTGCTCCCTCAGGTGTTGACTTGCAAAGAATTGGTGTCTCAATCTCAAGAAATCCTTCATTTGCCATGAAAGCTCTCATAAGTCCCATTACCTTACTTCTTAACATAAGATTCTTCTGGATATCAGGTCTTCTTAAATCAAGATAGCGGTATTTAAGTCTTGTCTCCTCGTTTGTCTTAGAGTTCTCCTCGATTGGGAATGGAGGGGTCTGCGACTCTGAGAGAATTCTAAGGCTTGTAGCGATAATCTCGATATCACCCGTCTTAAGATTCTCATTAACTGCTGCGGCTCTCTTAGAAACTGTTCCCTCAACAGCTACAACGAACTCACTTCTTAAACTCTCAGCCTTTGCAAATCCGTCTGCTCCAACACTGTTCTCATCGAATACTATCTGTAAAATTCCGCTTCTGTCTCTTAAATCAATAAAGATTAAGCTTCCTAAATTACGTCTTTTCTGTACCCAGCCCATTACAGTAACATTCTCACCGATATTGGCATTAGATACTTCTGTACATCTGTGGCTTCTGTGTAAGCCCTGCATTGATTCTGCCATTGTTATTACCTGCTTTCTTTCTTATAATTTCATACAATTCATAACCCCACCCATACATTCGCAAAACCGCACGATAAATCGTGCTTTACCGCTACTTCGTAGCTAATTTTGCTCATTTATGGGGCGGTGACTCTATCTGTTAAAGAACTCTACAAATTCTTCATATCCCTGAGCATTAAGCTGTTCCTTCTGGAACTTCTTATTCTTATTCATACGTACAACTAATACCTGCTGTCCGTTAGCTCTTGCCTCAGATGCCTGCTTCATTACATCAACAAGCTTCTCTGCCGGATATTTCTTCTCTACAAGGTAAGCAACCTTCTTAGGACTCTCCGGAATCTTGAAGCCGCTCTCCATAAGGAGAAGGATAATTCTCTCGAATCCAATTGAGAAACCACATGCCGGTACATCATTACCTGTAAAGTTTCCAATCATCTTGTCGTAGCGTCCGCCACCACCACATGCAGCACCAAGCTCTGGCATTGCAATTTCAAAAATGGTTCCTGTATAGTAGCTCATTCCACGTACAAGAGTAGGGTCAAATACTAATGTAAACTCAGCACCCTTTGTCGCATTAACAGCTGTTGCAATCTCTGTCATGTTTGTGACAACTTCCTCATCAAGGAACTCACCCAGCTTGTCAGCAAGGAATGCTACTCCTTCTGCAACATCCTTCTTATCATTAAGAAGTGCAAAAAGCTCTAAGTACTTATCGATATTCTCCTGTGGATATCCGTCCTTAGCAAGCTCCTCTGCTACGCCTTCAACACCAATCTTGTCCATCTTATCAAGAGTGATGAATACGCTGTCGTAATCCTCCTCTGCAAATCCAGAGTAGGCAGCCATAGCCTTTAAGATACGACGCTCGTTGATTCTGATTTCAAAATTCTTAAATCCAAGACGTCCGATTGTAGTTGTTGTAGCTGTTATAAGCTCTATCTCAGCAAGGTTACTTGGCTCACCCAAAATATCGATATCACACTGTGTGAACTGTCTGTATCTTCCTCTCTGTGGTCTGTCAGCGCGCCATACGCTTCCCATCTGAAGTGCCTTAAAAGGTGAAGGAAGATTATTCGCATTATTTGAATAGAATCTTGAAAGTGGCACTGTAAGGTCATATCTCATACCAAAGTCAACTACATCAGCTTCTTCTTTTGCGGTCTCGAGATTTAACTTCTCTCCTCTTTTCATAACCTTAAAGATAAGCTTCTCGTTCTCTCCACCCTGCTTGTTAGATAAGTTAGCGATATTCTCCATACAAGGTGTCTCGATTGGTGTAAAACCAAAACTACGGTATGTATCCTTAATCACGTTTGTAACATAATCTCTTATTTCCATCTCTGCTGGAAGAATGTCCTTCATTCCATTTACAGGCTTTTTACTTAATGCCATTTCATTTCCTCCATATTCTCTTTATTGCATATTTTTCGAGCTTTCGAATATTTACGTATCAATTAAAAATTATATCCTCTTTCGCATAATTTGTCACTATTTACAAATCAATTTCCAAACAATGCCTGCTTTCTTTTTATCATCTCATCAATTCTACTAATATATGCAGACACATCCTTAACATTTTCAGCTCTTTCAATTCTGTGTGTGCCGTCCTCATTCTGTTCCTGCCATACTCTCTTGGTCGAAGCTCCTGCTCCGCAGGCAACTATGGTCTGCTTTTCCTCCATAATAAGAATGTTATATACTCCGGCCTTGCCTTTCTTCGCATAACCTACATTCTCCATATTGCCCGCCATACCCTTTTGCCTGTAAAGGTAATATGGATTAAGTCCCATTTCCTTACAGTACTTTGCACAAAGATCCATATGGTCCTGAGTATTGACCATCTTCATATCCTTAAATCTGTCTTTAAAAATTGTAAGTCTTGCAGCTCTCTTTATAGCAAGTGAATGAATTGTAATGTTGTCAGGGTCAAGCTCCTTTAGCACTTCCATTGTATTCCTTACATCATTAATTGTCTCATCTGGAAGTCCAAGAATAAGATCCATATTAATATTCTCAATACCAACTTCTCTTGCAAGCTTAAAGCTCTCGATTGTCTGTTCTACTGTATGGCGTCTTCCTATGATATCGAGAGTCTCCTGCTTCATTGTCTGTGGATTAACAGATATTCTCTGGATTCCGTTCTTCTTTATAACCTCAAGTTTCTCTCTGGTTATTGAATCTGGTCTTCCTGCCTCAATCGTAAACTCAACACAGTCTTTCAAATCAAAACTGCATTTAATTTTACGAATAAGTCTGTCTAACTGGCCTGGTTCAAGTGTTGTAGGTGTACCACCCCCAATGTATATTGAATTGAGCTTCTTGTGGTAAAACTTGTGCGCAGTATAGTCAATTTCCTTTTCCAGGGCATCTAAATACTCGTCAACTCTGTTCTTCCATACTCCAAGTGGATAGGAAGTAAATGAGCAGTAAGCACATGTACTTGGACAGAATGGAATTCCGATATACAGACTGTATCCATTCATATAATCAATTGGCTCAAGAAGTCTTTTCTCCCATTCTGCTATATCTATTGAAAGATTAATCTTCTCATCAGATGCCAGATAATTATCCTTCATATA
>JAXJVZ010000155.1:0-1832 GCA_036308285.1 Agathobacter sp.
AAGACATGAAAAAGATTTTTCAAAATAAGAAAATTATTTTGAGTATTGCTGTAATTGGAATTATAATTATGGCTTTAATAGTGGCTTTATTTGTTTTTCCAAAAAAGGAAAAGCCGGCTGCAAACTCAGAAAGTCAGGCAGAGACAGGCACTGAGACAGTGATAACGGGTGGAAGGGATGTATACGTACCAGGTTCTTTTCCAGGGAAGAGCTGGGACCCAATGTCAAATAAGATGGAGTACATGGGGGACGGACTTTACAAATTTACATTTAAGGATGTTGAACCGCAGAACTATGAGTACAAAATTGCATTAGGCTCATGGAATGAAAATTATGGAGTTGGTGGAGAGTCAGACGGTGAAAACTATTGTGTAAATGTTCCAACAAAGCAGGATGTTACAATATATTATCAGGATATGACTACACATTTATCAGTTACATCTTTAAACTACAGATTTGCAGACGCTTACATTGAGGGAGATGGAATTGAGAAGACCATACTTAATGACAAAGGTTTAACAGGAGTATATTCCGCTAAGGTTAATTTAAAGAAGGGTACATATTCAGATATAAAACTATCATCTACTATGGAGGGGGAAAAGAATAGCGATGAGTTTGTTTTTGACGAATTCGAGGTGGATGCAGATAAAGAGGTGACATTCTATTTTAATCCTGAATTTGGCGTGTATTACAATGATGCAACAAAGTGGGAAAGTGATGACTCAAAAATCAGCTTTGATACCAAGGATAGTAATTATAAAAGTATCTTCGGAGCTGTTGCAACAGGAGAGAAGGTGAAATTCTCTATAAGTGCTGATGATAATATTACAGCAGCAAAGCTCTATGTTAAGCAGAATGATGTAGAGAATTTTGATTTAAAGAAAGATTCTGAAGGAAAGTGGTCAGCAGAAGTAAGTTTTGATGAGATTGGCCAGTATCAGTACTTTTTTGTTCTCTATTCCGGTTCTGCTGTTAAAGTATATTGTGATGATAAGAACAAAGATTATGGAAAAGGGATTCTTGCCAGCTTAAATGAAGTTATTCCGTATGATCTTAGTGTATACGATTCAGCATTTACTACACCGGACTGGATGAAAAACGCTGTGATTTATCAGATTTTCCCAGACCGTTTCTGTAATGGCAATAAGGATAATGACACTGCACAGACTGCATCCAGAGGTGCAACTGATTATGAGCTTGTGGATTGGTCACTTTATCCTGAGAATCCAGAACAGGAAGGATTAAGAAGCGAGTCTGATTATAAGGCTACAAATGCATTCTGGGGTGACAGGGTATGGAATAATGAAATATATGGAGGCGATTTCCAGGGTATAGTTGATAATATTGACTATCTTAAGGCACTTGGAGTTAATGTTATTTATTTGAATCCGGTTTTCTCATCAGTTTCAAGTCACAGATATGATGAGTCAGACTACACAATTATGGACCCAATTTTAGGTGGTGACGGAGATTTTGCAAAGCTGGTTGAAATTGCGCAGCAGAATGATATGAAGATAGTATTAGACGGTGTATTTAATCATGTGTCAGATGATTCTATTTATTTTGACCGTTATTATAAGTATCTTACAGCAGAAGATTTCAATGGAAAAATTGGTGCATATCCATATTGGGCTTATGTATATGACTATATGGAAAGTGAAGATGTATCAAAAGAAGATGCGCAGAAAAAAGCAAAAGAATACTTTAAGAAAGAATATAATGTGACAGATTTCTCTTATATAACATGGTTTGATATATATAATGAGCCAATGATGGATGATGACACTCCGATTACTGATGAAATTGGAATTAGAAGTGGCAAGCCTGTATAT
>JAXJVZ010000156.1:0-4102 GCA_036308285.1 Agathobacter sp.
AAGACATATACACCATCACTATCAACAAATGAATACATGTCTCTGATTACGACTGCTGCAATGTGGTCTATAAGCATTGTAGCAATCGCTATCATTTTTAAAGTAAGACCAGAAACGCCTCCAGTAGAAACAGATTTCTCCACTCTTATACCTCTGTTAATTCCACCTTAATCTTGTCTAAGTGCCAGATTTCATCAACATATTCCTGAATAGTTCTGTCAGAAGAGAACTTACCTACATGTGCGACATTAAGAATTGCACTCTCAGCCCATGCTTCCTTATCCATATAGTACTCAGAAACCTTCTTCTGTGTATTTGCATAGGCACGGAAATCTCCAAGAATAAAGTATCTGTCTGCAACCTCACCATTCTGTGGATTCAGAAGTGAATTATATAATTCTCTGAATAACTCATGGTCGTTAGGTGAGAAAGTTCCATCTACCATCTGGTTAAGAACTCTCTTGATCTCCCAGTCATTATTGTATATATCCTTTGAGTTATAATCCTTATTCTTCTCATGGGCAATAATCTCGTCAGAACTCATTCCAAAGATAAAGATATTATCAGCTCCAACCTCTTCGTACATCTCAACATTAGCACCATCCATTGTACCGATTGTAATTGCTCCATTTAACATGAACTTCATGTTACCTGTTCCGGATGCCTCCTTAGAAGCTGTAGAAATCTGCTCACTTACATCTGCCGCTGCAAAAATCCACTCAGCAGATGATACCTTGTAATCCTCAATAAATACGACCTTGATTTTGTCCTTGATTGACTTATCGTTATTGATTACTTCTGCAACATTATTGATAAGCTTGATTGTGCTCTTTGCATTTCTGTATCCTGCTGCAGCCTTTGCACCAAAGATAAATGTTCTTGGATAGAAATCCATATCAGGGTTATCCTTGAGCTGGTTGTACATATACATAACATTTAAAATGTTCATAAGCTGTCTCTTGTACTCATGGAGACGCTTAACCTGCACGTCGAAAATAGAATCCGGATTAACCTCTATTCCGTTATGCTCCTTGATATACTTGGCAAGACGAAGCTTATTCTGTCTCTTAATCTCCATAAATTCCTTCTGGGCCTTAGAGTCACCAGCGATTGTTGCAAGCTTTTCAAGCTTGGTAAGGTCTGTCTGCCAGCCATCACCAACCTTCTTAGTAACCCAGTCGGCAAGAAGTGGATTACCATGCGCTAAGAATCGACGCTGTGTAATACCGTTTGTCTTATTATTAAACTTCTCAGGGAACATCTCATAGAAGTCCTTAAGCTCCTGATTCTTAAGAATCTCTGTGTGAAGTCTTGCTACACCATTAACTGAGAAGCCTGCGCAGATTGCAAGATTTGCCATCTTAACCTGTCCGTCATAGAGAATAGCCATCTTACGTACTTTCTCATCATTTCCAGGGTACTTTGCCTGAATCTGCATTACAAATCTTCTGTTAATCTCATCTACAATCTGATATACACGTGGAAGAAGTCTCTGGAAAATCTCGATTGGCCACTTCTCAAGCGCTTCTGCCATGATTGTATGGTTCGTATATGCAACAGTCTTTGTTGTGATATCCCATGCATCATCCCATGAAAGTCCTTCCTCATCGATAAGGATTCTCATAAGCTCTGCTACAGCTACAGTTGGATGGGTATCATTCATCTGTAAAGTCACCTTGTCAGGGAACTCTCTTAAATCTGTATGATGCTTCTTAAATCTGTCAAGTGCTCTCTGGATACTTGCTGATACGAAGAAGTACTGCTGTTTTAAACGTAATTCCTTACCCTTTACATGGTTGTCATTTGGATATAATACTTCTACTAAGTTACGTGCAAGATTCTCCTGCTCAACTGCCTTGTTGTAATCTCCAACATCAAATGACTGAAGGTTAAAACCGTTAGTTGGCTCTGCATCCCAGATCATTAATGTATCTACAACATTATTCTTATATCCTACGATAGGCATATCGTATGGTACAGCAAGTACAGACTGGTAATCTACATGCTTAAAGGCTAAGTTGCCATTCTCATTTACAGACTGCTCAACTCTTCCTCCGAATTTAATCTCATAGCAGTATTCAGGTCTTCTTAACTCAAATGGATATCCATTCTTAAGCCAGTTATCCGGTACCTCAATCTGGAAACCATCTGAAATCTGCTGCTTAAACATTCCATAGCGGTAACGGATTCCACATCCATAAGCTGCATAACCTAATGACGCAAGTGAGTCCATAAAGCATGCTGCAAGACGTCCAAGTCCTCCATTTCCAAGAGCAGGATCCGGCTCCTGATCCTCAATCGCATTTATATCAAGTCCAAGCTCCTCAAGAGCCTCCTGAACTTCTTTGTATTCACTTAAATTAATAAGGTTGTTACCAAGAGCTCTTCCCATTAAAAACTCCATTGACATATAATATACAACCTTTGGATCTTCCTTATCCATTGTCTGCTGTGTTGCAAGCCACTGCTCCATAACTGTTTCCTTAACAACTGCTGCAACTACCTGATAAATCTCCTGCTGATTAGCTTCCTTAAGAGTCTTTCTGTAAAGTGTCTTAAGATTCTCCTCCACTGCCTTTGTAAAAACTTTCTTGTCAAAAGCATTTTTCTTCATGCCATTCTCCTCCTTAAACCTATCGGCTTTATATAATTATTCCTCCAGACAACACATATAATACGAAGAAAAGGGAGTGTGCCCCTATCGGCCCGCTCCCTTATCCTTATTTATTGTTTTTCCACTGCAAGTTTAACCTGTTCGCCATTTATGTTCCAATCTTTCTCGTATCCGCTTAAGTTTCCAGCAGAAATTGATACTGCTAAAACTTCTGACTTGATGTTGTCGCCATACTTTTCAAAAATTGAAGTTACTTTCTCGTCTGCCTCAAAAGTAATTGCGATATGATCCATAACCTCAAATCCAGCTTCCTTACGCATTGTCTGAATCTTACTTATAAGCTCTCTTTCAAATCCCTCCTCGATTAACTCCTCTGAAAGATTTGTATCAAGGACAACAGTAACTGAATTATCTGATTCTGTTACATAGCCATCCATCTGAACCATTGTTATAAGTAAATCCTCTTCTAATAATACTACTTCAGTACTAATTGTGTCAAGACAAATTGAGCCTTTAGTCCTAATTTCTTCCATAGCCTTATTACCATCTAACTCTGCTAAAGTAGACTGAATCTGCTTTAAGTACTTACCATACTTAGGTCCAACTGTACGAAGCTGTGGCTTAAACTGATATGTTGTGTAAGAAGATACATCATCTGTGAAATCTACCTTCTTAACATTAAGCTCATCTGCAATAATATCTACATAGAACTGGTCAAGAGTCTTATCTGCCTTTACGTACATCTGTCCGATTGGCTGACGGTTCTTGATATTAGCGTTATTTCTACATGCACGTCCCATTACTACGATGTTAAGTACCTCATCCATTGCATCCTCAAGGTCCTTATCAATCATAGAAGCATCAACCTCTGGGAAATCACAAAGGTGGATTGACTCTGGTGCATTTTTATCGATTGAACATACAAGGTTTCTATAGATTTCCTCTGTCATGAAAGGAATCATAGGTGCAGCAACCTTTGAAATTGTAACAAGTGCAGTATAAAGAGTCATGTATGCATTAATCTTATCCTGCTCCATTCCCTTAGCCCAGAATCTCTCACGGCTGCGGCGAACGTACCAGTTACTCATGTCATCTACGAACTCCTCGATAAATCTGGCTGCTTCCGGAATTCTATAGTTAGATAAGTTCTCATCAACTCCTCCGATTGCTGAATTAAGCTTTGAAAGAAGCCACTTATCCATTACTGGAAGCTTATCATAATCGAGTGTGTATTTTGTAGCATCAAACTCATCGATGTTAGCATAGAGAACGAAGAATGCATAAGTATTCCAAAGTGTTCCCATAAGCTTACGCTGTCCTTCCTGAACAAGCTTTCCAGAGAATCTCTTTGGAATCCATGGTGCACTTGCTGTATAGAAATACCATCTTATTGCGTCTGCTCCGTATGTCTGTAATGCATCGAATGGGTCTACTGCATTTCCCTTAGACTTAGACATCTTCTGTCCATTCTCATCCTGGACATGACCA
>JAXJVZ010000157.1:0-6588 GCA_036308285.1 Agathobacter sp.
AAAAATCAATAGAATATGTGTTTCCTTCTGCAAAAGTATTGATTTGTGGCATCAATCCTATAACCATAGTTAAGGTTAGAATAATACCTACAATTTTCGATTTTACTTTCTTCATTTGTTTTCCTCCTCCAGCATTATATTTTTCTTCCCCATGTAATCTCCAATTAATGAGAAATTATAGTACTATATTCTCACTTATCACCCTAAAATACTAGTTTACAAACGTCCCAAATGTGTTTACACGCAAAAAAATAAGCTGATGTATATTATTCATTAGTATACACCAACTTATTTTTGAACATTTTTTCATCTTACTGCTAAAACACACTATTATGATAAAACTGTATTATTCCCACGCGGGAACTTGTTTCTGTCTTCTTATTAATGCTTGAAATATGTCTGTACAACACAGTTCTTGAAAATCCCAAATGCTGTGCTATCGTCTGCACATTATCATCAGACTCTATCAAAGCTTTTAGAACTTCAACCTCGCGAGCTGTAAGCTCATATTTCTCCGCAAACAAAGCTAGTTTTTCTTCCTCGGATATAATCTTCACCTGGGACTCTGCTTTATCATCATCCCCTATTTTATCATCTGACATTTTATCAAACTGGATATATATCATTAAAGAAATATTAATTAAAGCAAACAAAATTAATGCGGTTATAATCACAGCGAACTGACTTCCATTTGAAATCAATGCAACAGAAACAGCACTGACAATGAAAGCACAGAAATTATTGGTCGCTCTTCCCATACCAGCCCAAAGCTTTGGATTCCTGACTTTAAATGAGATATCCATAAAGGCAGTAGTAAAGTATACTACGAAAAATCCTGCTGGCATATAGAAAATTAGTAAGCCTATAATAAATGGACCACCAAACTGAATGACCACTATACATAGTGTTGCTAAAATAGTCACAACGTACATCATTGCAGACATGAATTTTCGGCCATATATATCAAATAAAAATCCTGCCGCAAGGCCACTTAAAGCAAGTAACAGCCTTGGCCACTGACCAATGTTAAACTCTCCTGAAGCATGTACAAGCGTTACTGCCACATCAAGTGTAGAGAAAATAACAGTCATAAGCGCAACACAAATCACAAGAAATACTGCTGCAATCACCGGCTTATTAGAATTATCTGTATTATCAGAATTATTTTCCTCTGCTTTCGCCTCTGAATAATTGAATTGTAGCATTATTACCGTCAGAACAACTATGCAAACGCCAATATCTATCCCCTGTATTAAGGCATTCTTTACCAGATTATTATTGATAAATTGCAATAACACACCAAACGCATATGATATTCCAACCAGTCTTGCAAGACATCCTCTGTCTGTTATCATTCGTGATACATTAAAACAAATAGCACTTCCCATTATTCCAAACAATACAAAAATTCCAACTCCTGACAAAAGAATCAGCATGAAACTCCTGTGCATACAAATAAGAAATACCAACAGGCATGAAATTGCCGAAATTACAATTGCAGTTATTTTTCTTCCTCTGGCATCTACTATTTCTTTATCAATAAACGAATACAGCACAAAACCAAGCACGCTTGCACCTAGCACTTCATTCTGTGCCATTACAACCCCAGATGAGTTTGTAAAGAAAGCTATCATGTCATCAAACAAATATTCATTTCCAAGAAAAATAAAATTAAACAAAGCTAATGCCATAATCAGCATATAATTTTGCTTTTCCTTAACTACACTAAGCATAAATTCCCCCGTTGGAGTTTGAAATCAGCTATATCTCATTGACCAGGTTATTAACCCATACCCTTTTCTTAAGCAGAATAAATCCAACAATACATTTAAGTGACTCTGCAAGCTGCACTATAATATAAATCTCCACTACCGGTATTCCTGTAAACCTTGTCAGCAAAAATGCAAGACTTAAATTAACCACCAGTAAATAACAGCTGTCAAACAGGAATGTTATAACCGTTTTTCCACCTGTTCTAAGTGTAAAATATGCGGCATGATAAAATGCATACACTGGCATAAAGGCTGCACCAACCTTCAATATATTGGTTGCCAATGCTCTAACTGCATCATTAGTCTTGTATATCTCAGGAATAAATGGAGCAAGCACAAACATAATTGTTCCAATTACAATACCACTAATGATAGAAAAAACTATCATTTTTCTATCTGTATCAACTGCCTTTTCTATCTTATCTGCGCCGAGTAACTGACCGACAATAATTCCGACAGATGTTCCGAGTGATATAAATACCACATTAAAGAGGTTGGCTACTGTCGTAGAGATATTGAGTGCTGCTACGGCATTAAGTCCTCTTGTTGAGTAACACTGAACTATGGCAGCCTGCCCTGCAGACCATAAAGTCTCATTAAGAAACAAGGGCGTTCCAGTCTTAAATATCTGAAATATCAGATTTTTAGTAATTGTGCATTTCGTATATGCGCCAATGATAAACTTCTCTTTTTCACTATTCAAATGTGTCCATATTACAACAATAAAAAACTCGATATATCTTGAGGTTACTGTTGCTATTGCAGCACCTGCTACTCCAAGCTTTGGTGCTCCAAAATTCCCAAAAATGAGCAGATAATTCAAAAAGCAATTTGTAATTACGGCTGCTGAGCTTCCAATCATTGGAACTACAGTCTGCCCTGTCTCCCTCAAAGAGCTGGCATATACCTGTGAAATTGCAAATGGAAGCATTCCTGCAAGCATAATTTTAAGATAATTACTTGCACATGAATACGTAAGCCAAATATCACTCTGCCCATCATCACTTAAATACAAATTAACAAGCCCACTTCCACCAATGGCGAAAACAAGCATCCATATGATTGTTACAAAAATTGCTACAACCAGTTTAAACTGAAAAGTACTTCGAAGATTTTCATGTTCTCCTTTTCCAAAGAACTGCGTTCCAAATATGGATGCTCCTGACACTACTCCAAATATACAGATTCCGAAAACCATCTGAAACTGGTTGACAATAGCAACTCCGGACATTGCTTCTGTCCCTAGCTGACCAACCATAAGATTATCCAAAAGACCTACGAAATTCGTGATTCCATTTTGAATCATTATTGGAAATGCCACTGCTAACACCATTAGATAGAAGGCTTTATCTCCAAAATACTTTTTCATATATTACATTCTCTCCGGTGCCTCAAAACCTAAAATATCAATACATGTCTCAAGAATTGCCTTTGTAAGAACAAGAATTGCAATGTATGACTTCTGTGTCTTCTCATTCTCCTCAGCAAGAATCTTGGTATTGTGATAAAAACCATTGAATGCATTTGCAAGCTCATATATATAAGCACAAATCTTATGTGGTGCAGACTCCGCAAATGCGTTCTCCATCATAGCACCAAACTTTGTAAGTGAAAGCATAAGATCCTTCTCACTCTCTGAATCAGCTGC
Organism: Agathobacter sp.; assembly: GCA_036308285.1. GTDB lineage: Bacteria > Bacillota > Clostridia > Lachnospirales > Lachnospiraceae > Roseburia. The sequence continues at coordinate 3,421 of JAXJVZ010000157.1, forward strand.
AATAATTGCATTCTCTAAATTATCTAATGTATTGCCCATAGCAACGTATTTATTAAGAATTGACTTAATTCTAACTATTGTATACAGGATATATGGTCCTGTATTTCCTTCAAAGGAAGTAAATCTGTCTATATCAAAAATATAATCCTTACCTGCCTGATTAGATAAATCACCATACTTAATTGCAGCAAGTGCAATTGTCTTTGCAGTTTTTACTGCCTCGTCTTTATCTATAGCAAGTTCTTCCTTACTCTTCTGATTCTCGTTAATCTTCTTAAGCATCTCTTCGTTTACTTCATTAACGAGATTCTCAAGACGCATTACTCCGCCATCTCTTGTCTTAAATGGCTTTCCATCTTTTCCATTCATTGTACCAAAGCCTAAGAATTTAAGCCCTGTCTCCGGCTTAACAATTCCAGCCTTTCTTGCACATCTGAATACCTGTGTAAAATGCATCTCCTGACGCTTGTCTGCAAGATAGATAACCTCATCCGGGTCATTTTCTTCTCTTCTCATTACAAGAGTTGCAAGGTCAGTTGTGCTGTAAAGCGATGCTCCGTCTGACTTTAAGATGATACATGGAGGAATCTCCTTTGTATCGCTGTCTTCCTGAACATCTACCACAAGCGCTCCCTCACTTACATAAGCAAGTCCGTCAGCCTTCATCTTCTCTACCATATCAGGTACAAATGGCTGTGCATCCGACTCACCCTTCCATAGCTCGAAGGATACATTAAGGTTGGCATAATTTTTCTTAAGATCAGTAACAGAAACATTCATGATATGTGAAAGGATAGCCTGGTATCCTCTTCTTCCAGCCTGTAACTGCTTTGTAGCCTCCAATGCTAATGCCTTGAATTCTTCATCCTCTTTAGACTTAGCACTTGCACATGGATAAATCTCCTCTAACTCAGAGATTGTAAATGGCGCCTCTTCAGGATATTCTCCCTCAAAGCTCTCATCAAAATACACAAGCTCAGGCTTTCTTTCCTTAAGTTCTGTAATGATAAGTCCCATCTGAAGACCCCAGTCTCCAAGATGCACATCACCTATCATATTGTGTCCCATGTATTTTCCAATTCTCTTTACACTCTCACCGATAATGGCAGAACGAAGATGACCTACATGAAGCGGCTTAGCTACGTTAGGTCCGCCGTAATCAACGATAATAGTCTTTGGCTCTTTTGCCTTATCACATCCGAAACGACCTTCATCGGCTAACATATCATTGATATATCCGGCAAGAAATTCATCATCAATCTTAAGGTTCAAAAATCCCGGCTTTACTGACTCTGCCATTGAGAACATTTTGCTATCCTTAAGCGCCTCTGCAATCTTATCTGAAATCATAAATGGCGCACAGTGATACTCCTTGGCTGCTGCCATGGCACCATTACACTGATATTCACATAAATCAGGTCTGTTTGACAATGTAACTTTTCCGTATTTTTCATCGTATCCGGCTTCTACAAAAGCCTTAGTAACTTCGTCTGTAATTAATTCGATAAGTTTTTTCATTATTAGTTAACCTCGTTTTTAAAAATAACACTTCTATATTTATTTAAAACTTTAAGGAATATTGAACCTACTATACAAATTGAAATCACTTCACCGATTCCAACAGTAAGTGCAGTAAACCAGTATGTCACATTAATTTCTCCCGCATATACTGCAGGAATGCCGTATGCATATATAAGTACAAATGGCACGATTATTGTATTGGCAAGTACCGGTGGCAATGTACATAAGAACTTATGCTTTCTAAGCATATATGTCCCTACTGCTCCGATAAGCGTTGCAATACTTCCAAAAATAATATCCCAGATTACACATCCTGTAATCAGATTCGCAATAAGACATCCTAAGAAAAGTCCTGGTATTGCGGCTGAAGTAAAAAATGGCAAAATGCAAAGCACCTCTGAAAGTCTTACCTGAACACTTCCACTAGCCAGATTAAACTGTGCACAAACAGATGTCAGTACAACATAAATAGCTGCAATAAGCGCAGCCTGGGTAATAAATAATACCTTTTTGTTTCTCATATTAAATTCTCCTTTAGTTTTGTTTTAAGTCAGGAAGGTCTCGAACTGACTTGGGTTGGGCTGCGCACACGCCTGCCACTATTATGCAAGCGTGCACACGTTAGTAGTGTAACAAAATTTTTTCTAAAATGCAACACACTCCATAATACAAAGCTTTTGAATAATCACTCCCATTTTTGGGAATTATTTATATATAATTCGTTACTATTTAAGGAGGCTCATATGGTTTCGTATAAAGTTGAAATTTGTGGCGTTAATACATCTAAATTACCAATTTTAAAAGAAGAAGAAAAGGAAGAACTTTTTGACAGGATAAAAAAGGGAGATCTGGCTGCAAGAGACAAGTATATAAAGGGAAATTTGCGACTCGTACTTTCTGTCATTAAAAGATTTCATAACAACAATGAGAATCCTGATGATTTATTTCAGATTGGGTGTATAGGACTCATGAAATCCATTGATAACTTTGACCCTACCATGGGTGTAAAATTTTCTACCTATGCTGTTCCAATGATTATAGGAGAGGTGCGACGATACCTAAGAGATAATTCCTCATACCGAATTCCACGTTCACTGCGCGATACCGCTTATAAAGCAATTCAGGCACGTGAACGTCTTTCTAAAACCTGCGATGGCGAACCAACACTTAGTGATATTTCAAAGGAGTGTGGAATAAGTGAAGAAGATATAATTTATGCCCTCGATGCAATTCAGACACCAATGTCCCTTTTTGACCCTGTATATACAGATGGTGGTGATACATTATATGTACTTGACCAGATTTCTGACAAGAAAAATAAGGAGGAATCCTGGATTGAAGATATTGCTCTTAAGGATGCACTTGAAAGATTAAATGAACGGGATGAAGAGATAATCAGACTTCGATTTTACGAAGGGAAAACCCAGACCGAGGTTGCGGAGGAAATTCACATCTCTCAGGCCCAGGTTTCTCGTCTTGAAAAGAACGCGCTCCGTGATATGCGTTCTTATTTGCAGCTGTAGAAGTAGGGACGGGGCTTTTGGCCTGCAATGTCATTAAGATAACAACAGTTCAACATTGCTAAATATACTAGCTCCGTCCCTTTTAAAAATTTTTCCTAAATATAGTTGACATACAGTCCAAAGT